>NZ_JBFSVE010000027.1:0-67060 GCF_041467715.1 Vibrio sp. 10N.247.311.14 | reverse complement strand
CTTGTACGGTGGTGTGAGAGGACGGAGGCCGTGAGGCCTCCTCCTACTCGATTGGTGTCGCTAGTTCAATGAGAGTGAGCGGAAGGAAGAGTAGAATGAATCTCAGAGACAAAAAAGACCGCACGAGGCGGTCTTTATAAAAGTGAGCGTAGGACTGTTTAACTACAGAACCTAATTACAGAACCATGGCTGCAATCCAACCGAATACGATCAGTGGGATGTTGTAGTGCAGGAACGTCGGTACTACGGTTTCCCATACGTGCTCGTGTTGACCATCAGCATTTAGACCAGACGTTGGACCTAATGTTGAGTCAGAAGCCGGAGAGCCCGCATCACCAAGTGCAGCAGCTGTACCTACTAGAGCGATTGTTGCCATTGGCGAGAAGCCAAATGCTGCTGCTAATGGAACGTAGATAGTTGCAAGGATTGGAATCGTAGAGAACGAAGAACCAATGCCCATAGTAACCAATAGACCAACAATTAGCATAAGTAGTGCTGCTAGAGGCTTGTTGTCGCCAATACTTGTTGAAAGTGCTTCAACCAGAGATTCAACGCCACCTGTTTGCTTCATAACTGCCGCGAAACCCGCCGCTGCAATCATGATGAAACCGATCATTGCCATCATGTGAACGCCCTTGGTGAAGACATCTTGTGTCTCTTTCCAAGCAATGACGCCACCGAAGGTAAATACCATGAAACCCGCTAGAGCACCGATGATCATAGAGCCCGTCGACAGTTGAACTGTTAGCGCAGCTACGATACCCGCCGCTGCAACTAAGATGTGCTTCTTGTTGATCTCTTTCACTTCTGTTGAAACAACAGTGTGAGAGGTTTCTTTGTATTGGCGAGGCTTACGGTAAGTAAAGAATACTGCAGTAAGGAGACCGAAGATCATGCCTGCTGCTGGTAACAACATTGCCATAGGTACTTGGCTTGCTACAACGTTTTCAAGACCATTGTCGTGAAGGTTTTTAAGCAGGATGTTGTTTAGGAAGATGCCGCCAAAACCAATTGGTAACACCATGTAAGGCGTAATCAGACCAAAAGTAAGTACACACGCAACTAGACGACGGTCTAGGTTCATTTTTGCGAATACGCCTAGTAGAGGTGGGATTAAGATTGGGATGAAGGCGATATGTACTGGAATCACGTTTTGCGAAGACATGGTCACTAAGATCAACGACGCAAGGATGCCGTATTTAAGACCAGTCGATGCCGCACTGTTCTCTTTGCCGTGAATGCGTTTGATAACACTTTGAGCAAGGAGATCTGTGATACCAGAACGTGAGATAGCAACAGCGAATGTTCCAAGCATAGCGTAGCTAAGTGCAATCGTTGCACCGCCGCCTAATCCACTTTCGAAAGCCGCGACTGCGTCGTTCAAGCTCATACCAGAGGCTACGCCACCGATAATTGCACTGAACGTCAGAGCAACGACTACGTTTACACGCATCAAAGCTAAAACAAGCATGATGCAAACTGAAATTACAACAGGATTCATATTATTCTCGGGATGTTGTGTTTTTTATGAAGGCAATACGAGTGAACGTTTACCGACTCTATTTTTTATTCTTCGTCAACAAGAGGCCAACCACCAAGGGCTTTCCATTTGTTTACAATGCCGCAAAATAACTCTGTGGTTTTTTGCGTATCATACAAAGCAGAGTGTGCTTCTTTGTTGTCAAATTCCATCCCTGCAGTGCGGCAAGCTTTAGCCAAAACGGTTTGACCGTAGGCAAGACCACTAAGAGCTGCAGTGTCAAAAGTAGCAAATGGATGGAAAGGGACGCGTTTAAGCTTACAGCGCTCACTTGCCGCATTAACGAAGTTCAAATCGAATGTAGCGTTGTGAGCAACCATGATTGCGCGACTGCAATCTGAAGCTTTTTGTTCTTTTCTCACTAGCTTGTAGATTTCTTTAAGGGCTTCTTGTTCCGACACAGCACCACGTAATGGGCTAAATGGGTCTTTAATTCCGTTAAAGTCTAATGCTGCCTGCTCTATATTTGCGCCTTCAAAAGGCTCAATGTGAAAATGAAGCGTTGATGCAGGGTGCAGATCTCCGTTCTCATCCATTTTTAATGTAATGGCACAGATTTCTAATAATGCATCGGTTTCAGCGTTAAACCCTGCGGTTTCCACGTCGATGACCACTGGAAAATAGCCGCGAAAGCGTTTTTTTAGGGTCAGAGCTTCGTTTTCTACAGTCATGTTAGCCCAAATAAGTGTGATTAAGGCTGCATTATTGCAGATAATAGCAGTGATAAAAACTAGGGAAGGGCAATAAATCTTAAATTACCTAACCCATTGCGGCTTGATAATTGCATATTTAAACGTGAGAGAAAAATGCGGCAATTGGCTGCATTGTTAAACGAATTGCTTAAGAGATACTCCACTTTATGAAGAAACAACTCATAACAGGTTCAATGCTATTTTCGCTACTTGTGTCGTCATCGGTCATGGCACAAGAAAAGCGTTACGGAGCATCTCCTCAACAGTCGACATGGGAGATGGTAGCCAACACGCCACTTGAATGTCGCTTGGTCCACCCAATTCCAAACTTTGGTGATGCTGAGTTCTCATCTCGCGCGAGTAAAAAAATCATTTTGGACTTTGAGCTTAAAATGCGCCGTCCAATGGGTGCGACGCGCAATGTAAGCTTGATCTCTATGCCGCCACCTTGGCGTCCGGGTGAAAGTGCTGATCGTATGACAACCATTAAGTTCTTCCAGCAATTTGACGGCTATGTCGGCGGTCAAACAGCTTGGGGCATCTTGAGTGAGTTGGAGAAAGGGCGTTATCCGACATTCAGCTACCAAGAGTGGCAGAGCCGAGATCAACGTATCGAAGTGTCGTTGTCGTCGGTGTTGTTCCAAGAAAAATACAATGTGTTCAGTGACTGTGTTGCTAACCTGCTGCCTTACAGCTTTGAAGATATCTCTTTCACTATTTTGCATTACGACCGCAACAGCGACCAGCTGAACAAGTCGTCGCGCAAAAGGCTGAGCCAGATTGCCGATTACGTTCGCTATAACCAAGACATCGACCTTGTGCTGGTGGCAACGTACACCGACTCTGTCGACAGCAAAGGGATTAGCCAAAACCTTTCAGAGCGCAGAGCAGAATCGTTAAGAGAGTACTTCAAATCTCTAGGCCTGCCAGAAGATCGTATCCAAGTGCAAGGCTATGGCAAGCGTCGTCCGATTGCGGACAATAACTCGCCAATTGGTAAAGATAAGAACCGACGTGTTGTGATCTCTTTAGGTCGCACACAGGTTTAAGCTAAACAACAGCTTGTTTTGAAATGACAAAGCCCGTCTTGATGACGGGCTTTTTTATGTTTTAAATTTGGAGTCGTTGTTTTAACGGAACTTGTTTAATTCAAGCGGAAGCGGGCGATCATTTCACAGTTGGTCGCGGTATCGATCTTTTCCACCATAGAGGCAATTTTAGGGTTTGGGTGGCGTTTCATGAAATCGATCAGCGCTTTCTTACAGCAACCAATAGAATCGATAAAGCTTGAACATTGAGTATTAGGGCACTGAGGGATCAGTGTGAGTACCTTTTCAGAAGCCAGTTGAAGATACTTGAGCTCGTATTCAGTGTCGCCAGCCCAACGCCAGAATTGAGCAAGATTGTGGCAAGAAATCACCGAGATCAGTAAGCGTTCATCGGCTTGAATATCGGTGCGTTCTGTAATTTCTTCACTTAAGTTCAAAGCCTGCTGATAATGAAGAATACTTCGTACAGGATCGTCGAGCTGCAATGCAGTATCGGCAAGTAACGTGTGTTTTTCCCATTCGCTAATCATTGTATTACCTCACTAATCAATAGGTGTTTAATTTAAATGATAATCATTATCATGTAAAGTTTCATCAATGAGATTGTTAAGAATAATTGGTAAAGAATATCGATTATGGTGAGAGTGATAAAAAAGAAGCGAGCATAGTGCTCGCTTCGTTTTTCATTTCTTCAGGCGTTCAAACCCAACTTCTCAAAGAGGTTAAGGAATTAACCTTCTAGACCTGCGCTTGCTTGTTTGTTCTGAATCAGCTCAATCATGTAGCCGTCAGGGTCTTTTACGAATGCAATGTGAGTAGAACCGCCTTTTACAGGGCCGGCTTCACGAGTCACGTTACCGCCAGCGGCTTTAATCGCGTCACACGTAGTGTAGATATCATCAACACCGATCGCTACGTGACCGAAAGCTGAGCCTAGGTCGTATTCAGTTGTGCCCCAATTGTAAGTTAACTCAATAACAGCACCTTGAGATTCGTCACCAAAGCCAACAAAAGCCAGTGTGTATTCGTACTCTTTATTTTCGTTCTTACGTAATAGCTGCATGCCCATTACATTGGTGTAGAACTCGATAGACTTGTCTAGATCACCCACGCGTAGCATGGTGTGTAAAATACGACCGTTTGACATGATTTGCTCCTAGCTTGTTATTGGTTGTTTCTTTTATAGCACTATATATGAGCAAGCTCATAAGCAACACCAAAGAGATGATGAGTTTGGTCATATTTTCTTATTCTCATCATCTATCTTACTCTCCCCCTCTGCCTTTTTTCTTATTTGTATTACAAGAAATTAAAGAGCGACGGCCTTATTAATTTGTCAGTCACTAGCGCTTAATTCGCAGTTTTGCATAAATAGTAAGTTTGAGTGTTGGTCTTTTTTGTAATGGCCAAGAATGGCCTTGGTTGTTGAATTGTGACTTATATCTCCATCTTGTTGCTGATTTCCTTTCGTTTTTACAATTGGCATCTAACTTTCCATTTTATCAATTTATGATTACGCCAACATCTCCCTGTTTATAGAAAGGTTATTCCGATGTTTTACTTCGTTATTAAGGAATTTTCGATAAAATACGCCGATAACCAATGGTTTTTACGAAAGTGCAAAGGGTGTCTATTTTTTGTGCTTATCTTTTTTAAACAATAGTTTGGGCTTGTATTGTTTGTTTTATGTTTGATGTTTGATGTGGTTGTGTTTTCAAAGTAGTTGTCAAGTGTGTATCAAGTGTATCTTTTGCGATCTTTGCTAAATAGACAATCCTTACTATATAGTTTTTCAAGCGCACCAAATCGACTAAATATTCACTTTTGATTTGTGCGATTTTTCTATCACATAAGAATAAGTATTATTTTATTACATTTAGCCTCGGCGTGAGGCATTGATGTGGAGTACTCAAATGACGAGTAAATGGTTTACACAACAAAGTTCAGATGTTTTAAACGAACTGAACGCAGATCAAACGACAGGTTTATCAACTTCTGAAGCGGATGCACGCTTAGAGAAGCACGGCACTAACGAACTGACTGCACAAGAGTCAGCTTCTGCGTGGGAACTGTATATTCATCAATATAAAAACCCACTGATTTTTATTCTAGCTGTTGGTGCAATCGTTTCTTGGTCTACTGGCCACGCGATTGATGCTATTGCTATTGCAGTGATTATCCTTATCAATACTGGTATCGCGTTCTGGCAAGAATTTAAAGCTCAGAAAGGGATGGAAGCGCTAAAAGAAATGGCAGCTCCAGAAGCCGAAGTGATGCGCGATGGTAAATGGATCAGTGTTCCAGCTAAAACCCTCGTTCCTGGTGACATCATCAAAATTAATACTGGCGATATTCTGCCTGCTGATGTTCGTATTCTTGAGTCAAACCGTCTGACGGTAGATGAGGCTGCACTGACCGGTGAATCTGAGCCAGTGAATAAGCAGTCTGAACGCCTTGAAGATGAGACCCTTGGTCTTGGCGATCAGAAGAACATGGGCTTCATGACAACAATCGTGACTACAGGTACAGGCCTTGCTGTGGTAACAAGCACAGGTATGCAAACTGAAGTTGGTCACATCGCTGATATGATGAACCAAACGGAAGAGACTAAAACACCAATGCAAGAGCGTATGGACACCATCGCACTCGCATTATTGGTTGTTGCTCTTGTGGTTGTTGCTATTGTTTGTGCTATCGGTGTTTACCACGGTATGCCATGGTTAGAAATCCTAACAACAGGTATCTCTTTATCGGTTGCCGCTATTCCTGAAGGTTTACCAACGGTGGTTACTATCGTATTAACGATGGGCTCGACTAAGATGGTTAAGAATAATGCTTTGGCTAAACAGCTAGCAGCAATCGAAACGCTTGGTTCTACAACCGTTATCTGTTCAGATAAAACCGGTACGCTAACACAAAACCAAATGCAGGTGATGAAAGCGTACGATGTGTCTGGTCGTTACTGGGATGTGTCAGGTAAAGGTTTTGATCCTAAGGGTGAATTCATTACCAAAGGTCACAATGTCGAAGCGACAAACAGCCCTGCTATGATGAAAGGTCTTGTTGTTGCAACGCTTTGTAACGATGCTGAATATGTAAATGCTGATGGTAAATGGACGGTTCGTGGCAACCCGACAGAAGGTGCACTAATTGTTGCAGCTGCAAAAGCAGGTCTTAAACAAGATGAAATGCTATCAACGGGTGGCTACTCAATTGTTAAGAAGTTCCCGTTCGATTCTGGTCGTAAGATGGCTTCTGTTATCGTTCGTGACCCACAAGGTAAGCACTTCCTAGCATTGAAAGGTGCGCCAGATGTTGTTCTTGGTAAATCAACCAGCTTCATGGTTGACGGCGGTTTCGTACCAACGGTTGGCTGTGAAGTTTCAGGCAACTTGGCTCTCGATACCGCACCGTCTCAAGAGCTTCATTTAAACTTTGAAGCGGCAATCCAAACCTTTGGTGGTGATGCTCTGCGTACACTTGCCGTTGGTTTCCGTGAATTAAAAGAAGAAGAGCTTGAGTTAGATTTCCCTGAGCTTGAAAAAGACGTCAGCATCCTGGGTATCTATGGCATCATGGATCCACCACGCCCAGAAGTACGCGATGCAGTAAATAGCTGTTATAGCGCTGGTGTTCGTACGGTAATGATTACCGGTGACCACGCAGTCACGGCAGCAGCGATTGCTCGTGAAATCGGAATCATCCGTAGCGAAGACGATCTAGTGGTAACGGGTGCTGAGCTTGACCAAATGGATGACGAGAAGCTGTTGTCTATCTGTTCTCAGGTTGCAGTATTTGCCCGTGTTACTCCAGAGCACAAGCTGCGTATCGTAAAAGCGCAGCAAGAGAACAATGAAGTTGCCTCTATGACCGGTGACGGCGTGAACGATGCGCCAGCACTGCGTCGTGCAGACATTGGTGTTGCGATGGGTATTACAGGTACGTCTGTTGCGAAAGACTCAGGTGACCTTATCCTGTTGGATGACAACTTCAGTACTATCGTGAAGGCGGTGCGTCAGGGTCGTCAAATTTTCGATAACCTACGTAAGTTTATCCGCCAAGCACTTACAGCGAACGTGGGTGAGGTTTCGGTAATCCTATTTGCATTCCTACTCATGGGACCAGATGTAGTACTTCCGCTAACTCCACTAATGATTTTATGGGTTAACCTCGTTTCTGATGGTCTACCAGCACTCGCACTCGGTGTTGAGCCAGAAGAGAAAGATCTCATGGAGCGTAAGCCAGGCAAACGTGACCAAGGCTTCTTCTCTAATGGTCTAGGCGCTCGTATCCTAACTCGTGGTCTCGCATTAGGTGGTCTAAGCTTTGTGACATTCTCTTACGCACTCGACGGTGGTTACAGTGCTCAATACGCACAAACCGTTGCGTTTTTAACACTGATCTTTGCTCAACTTTGGAGCTTGTTCGATGCACGTACGTTTACAACGATTTATCGTAAGAATCCGTTCACTAACCACTACCTACTTGGTTCGGTGGCAGTATCGGCTATCTTGTCTTTAAGCGTTGTGTACACAAGCTTCGGTCAGTTGGTATTCAGCACAGAAGCGCTAGAGTTTAATCACTTAATATCGTTAATCTTCATTGCAGCAGTACCAACATTTGTTCTATCTGCTATCAAAGAAGTGACTAAAGTGGAGTTTATCTAAGACAGACTTCTTAGCTAAATAATTGAATCCCGCCATAAAAGGCGGGATTTTTTATGCCTGTTGTCTTGGGAGCGCAGAATTAGAAGTGAAAACTTATGTAGAGGCGGATTCTAGAGAGTGGCAATAAAAAAGCAGCGCTTTAAGCGCTGCCGTATTGATTAATCGTTGTGAACGGAAAGACTAATCTTCGCTCTTTTCTTTGAATTCACAGAGGTCTTCAATGATACAGCTGCCACAGCGTGGTTTACGTGCGACACAGGTGTAACGTCCATGAAGAATGAGCCAATGGTGGACATCCAGTTTGAATTCTTTTGGGATAACTTTAAGTAGTTTTGCTTCGACATCGTCGACGGTTTTACCCATCGCTAGCTTAGTGCGGTTTGATACACGATAGATGTGAGTATCAACGGCAATGGTTGGCCAACCGAATGCGGTATTTAACACTACGTTTGCTGTTTTACGACCGACACCTGGAAGGGCTTCTAATGCAGCGCGATCTTCCGGTACTTCACCATTATGTAGGTCAAGCAGCATACGACACGTTTTGATGGTGTTTTCTGCTTTTGAGTTAAATAGGCCGATGGTCTTGATATACTCTTTTAAGCCATCAACACCTAGGTCGAAAATTGCTTGCGGAGTGTTGGCTAAAGGGTACAGCTTATCCGTCGCCTTGTTCACGCTGACATCGGTTGCTTGTGCAGACAATAGAACGGCAATCAGCAGCTCGAATGGGCTGTTCCAGTTAAGCTCAGTCTCTGGCTTTGGATTGTTTTCTCTTAAACGCTCAAGTATTTCTACTCGTTTTACATTGTTCATAGCGACATTACTTTCAAATAGTTAGGGCATGAAGCTTGGATTGCTTCTGCTTTATCATCGGTTACGCGCTCTTATGAGCGTCATTATTATATGTACTGTTTAGATCTGATCTCCCCCGCTGAGTGGTTGAGCTAACTCAGCGAGGTTTAAGCTAATTTAACTTATTAGGCATTGGTAACGCGAGCGCGTTCAATGACTGGTTTTTCTTGTTTTGGTTGTCTAGATTTTGCTTGGTTATCGATGATATTTTTCAAAGCAATTAAGAAACCAACACCAATGAAGGCACCCGGTGGAAGCAGGGCTAACAAGAAGCTGTTATCAAATTGGAATATCTGGATTCGTAACACCGAAGCCCAGTCACCAAGCAGCAGGTCTGCGCCATCAAATAGGGTCCCGTTACCAATAATCTCACGCATCGCACCTAACACGACCAATACTGATGTCATGCCTAGACCCATCCAGAAACCATCTTGAGCCGCTGGTAGCACTTCATTTTTTGAAGCGAAGGCTTCCGCACGACCAATGATGATGCAGTTGGTTACGATCAGCGGGATGAAGATACCCAAAGAGAGGTAAAGCCCATAGGCGTAAGCGTTCATCAGCAATTGAACACAGGTTACTAGCGAGGCAATGATCATTACGAATACTGGGATACGTACTTCTTTTGGCACATGATTACGAACCAAAGAAACAGAAACGTTTGAGCCGACCAGTACAAGCAAGGTAGCAATGCCTAGCCCAAGTGCGTTAGTGACTGTTGACGATACAGCCAGCAGCGGACATAACCCAAGAAGTTGCACTAGGGCAGGGTTATTGGCCCACATGCCATTTTTGATCAATGTTTTATGGTCACTCATTATTCACCACCACAATTTAGAGGTTGAGCAAGCAATGCTTGGTTGTTTTGGTTAACGTACTGGACCGCTTGTTTGACTGACTTCACGACTGCTCTTGGCGTGATAGTAGCGCCAGTAAACTGGTCAAAATCACCACCGTCTTTACGAACCTTCCAACGGTCTAGATTAGAATCCGTCACTTGCTTACCTGCAAACGAAAGAATCCAATCACTCACACGCAGATCAATCTTATCACCCAAGCCCGGAGTCTCTTGGTGAGAAAGCACGCGAGTACCTAAAATAGTACCGTCAGTTTTCATTCCAACAATGACTTTAATCGCGCCATTGTAGCCGTCTGGTGCAATCGCTTCGATCGCAATCGCGCTTGGCTCACCATTAAGCTTAGCAATGTAAGCCGGCATCGCTTGCTCAGTACCAAGCTCTTCTGCTTGAATCAAAGTACAAGACGAAAACAGCTCGTTGTCGTGCTGATCGTGTGGGATCACTTGGTTAAGAACAGACAGTAACTGAGCCTGTTCTTGTTGTTTGATCTGATCTTTGGTCAGGTAGTGAGTTACCGCGACCAAACCCGTCGAAGCACACGCAAAAATCGCGAGTACAAGGCCGTTTTTCTTAATTGCATTTAGCATGGTATCCGCTCCCTTAGTGACCGTATGTGCGAGGTTTGGTGTAGTAGTCAATCAGTGGAACACACATGTTGGCTAACAATACAGCAAACGCCACGCCATCAGGGAAACCACCCCAACTGCGGATGATAAAGACTAAACCGCCGATCAGAGCGCCAAACACTAAGCGACCTTTGACTGTCGTGGATGCTGAAACTGGGTCGGTTGCAATGAAAAATGCGCCTAGCATAGTCGCACCAGACAATAGATGAATGGTCGGTGATGCGGTTTCGCCAGGAGTGAACATCAAGAACACTAAGCTAAATAGGGTCAAGCTGCCCAGAAACGCGATTGGGATATGCCATTGAATCACGCGTTGCTTGATAAGCACCAAGCCACCAATAAGGTAAGCAAGGTTTACCCACTCCCAACCCACGCCAGCTAACCAGCTAAATTGAGGTTGAGACAGAGCTTCAGAAGCGGTGTTGCCTGCCGTTAATGCGGTTTTGAAGGCATCGAGTGGCGTCGCCATTGTGGTGCCATCAATCCCTAAACGAGCTTGTTGTAGAGATAATCCTTCATTATTGAAGCCAGTAAAGATCATCAAGAATGAGTCAATAAAGCTTGTTGCTTCTGCTGTCAGGCTCGCGGGAGCATTCCAACTGGTCATTTGAACTGGGAATGAAATCAGCAAAACAACGTAAGCGACCATCGCAGGGTTAAATGGGTTCTGCCCTAGGCCGCCGTATAAGTGTTTCGCGATAATAATAGCGAAGAACATACCAATGACGAGGATCCACCACGGAGAGTGTGGGGGGATCGCGACACTCAGTAGCCAAGCGGTTACAACAGCACTGTAATCACGCAGTGCCATTACTGGCGGGCGTTTTCTCAATAGCATGACGGCTGCTTCAAAGGTAACAGCAAGTGCAATAGCAAATACTAACTGGATGAGGGTACCCCATCCAAAGAAGTAGGTTTGAGCTAGTAGACCTGGCAATGCACAAATAGCCACCCATTTCATTAGATCTGGGGTGCTTCTACGGCTATGCGCGTGCGGTGAGCTGGCGATAAAGAAGGCCACTACTCTTTCTCCTCATTGTTCTTTTTATCTAGCTCTTGCTGTGCTTTTCTTGCTTTAGCACGAGCAATAGCGGCAGCAACGGCTGCTTTTTTAGGGTCAACAGCTTCAGATTGAGTTTCAGCTGCCACTTCGAGCACTGGCTCTGGCGTTTCTACTGTTTCGTCTTGTTTCGCTTGCTGGGCTTTTTTCGCTTTAGCACGAGCGATAGCTGCAGCAACAGCAGCTTTCTTCGGATCGACCTGTTCAGATTGAGTATCAGTTTCTACTTCAACTACTGGTTCAGATGTTTCTGCTTGCTTAGCTTGCTGTGCTTTTTTTGCTTTAGCACGGGCTATAGCGGCAGCAACGGCGTCTTTCTTAGCATCGCCAGAACTTCCAGCTTCAGTTTCAACTGCAGGTTCAGGAGCTTCGGTTGTTTCTTGTGTCGCTTGCTGTGCTTTCTTAGCCTTAGCGCGAGCGATGGCCGCAGCAACAGCAGCTTTCTTAGGGTCGACTTGCTCCGATTGAGTCTCGGTTTCAACTTCAACCACTGGTTCAGATGTTTCTGCTTGCTTCGCTTGCTGGGCTTTTTTGGCTTTAGCACGAGCGATAGCGGCAGTAACAGCATCTTTCTTGGCATCGCCGGATTTTTCAGCAGGAGCTTCAGCAGCAGATTCAGCTTGTTGAGCTTTCTTGGCTTTAGCACGAGCAATGGCCGCAGCGACAGCATCTTTCTTAGCATCGCCAGAGCTTTCAACAGGAGCATCCGAAGCAGATTCCGCTTGCTGTGCTTTCTTCGCTTTAGCGCGAGCAATCGCAGCAGCAACGGCGTCTTTCTTCGTATCGCCTGAGCTTTCTGCAGGAGTATCGGCTGCTGCTTGTTGTGCCTTGCGCTCTCTCGCTTGACGCTTGCGCTCTTCACGCAGTTTAGACATTTCAGAGTTGTCTGGTTCAGCGCCTTCCGCTTTTTGAGCTGCAGCTTGTTTCGCTTTTGCCTTCGCAATAGCGGCAGCAACCGCAGGTTTCACTGCTGGTTCTTCATTCGGAGCCTGATCCGCAGCGGCTTTTTGTGCTTTAACACGAGCAATCGCAGCAGCAATAGCATCATCACCGCCGGATGTTTTCATATCTTTACGGCGGTTATCTGCGGCTTTTTTAAAGCGGTTTTCACGTTCGGCTTTATCACGCTCCATACGAGCGTTCTTCTCTTCAAAACGAATCTTGGCGCGTTCTGCAGCAGCGGCTTCATCTTTTCGAGTTTTGATTTCAGCTTTTGCTTGGCGATAGTACTGAACAAGAGGGATTTCGCTTGGGCAGACAAATGCACATGCACCACATTCAATACAGTCTTTAATATTTAGCTCTTCACACTTATCCAACTCGTTGGCTTTGGCGTGCCATTGCAGTTGTTGAGGAAGTAGAGACGCAGGGCAAGCTTCAGCACATGCGCTGCAACGGATACATTCCATCTCGTAAGTGCTTGGTGAGATCTCACGACGCGTTGGCGCCAAAATACAGTTCGACGTTTTGGTGATTGGCACATTGGCATGGGGCAAGGTAAAGCCCATCATCGGGCCGCCCAAAATTAAACGCGGCAGTTTTTTATCTGCTTTGTAGCCAAACTCTTCAAGTAACTCATGTACTGGTGTGCCTAATAGCGCCCAAACGTTACGAGGTTGCTTAAAGGTTTTACCGGTTAATGTCACAACGCGGTTAACCACAGGTTCGCCGTCAATTACCGCTCGCTTAATCGAGTAAAGAGAGCCGACGTTCTGAACCAAAACACCAATGTCTGCAGGAATGCCGCCAGCTGGAACCTCTTTGTTGGTGAGGATCTTGATAAGTTGCTTCTCACCACCAGAAGGGTATTTGGTTGGGATAACGCGAATGACGATATCTTTGTCTTTCGCTGCAATCTCAAGTGCTTTTATCGCATCTGGTTTGTTGTCTTCAATGCCGATAACCGTCAGCTTTGGTTGAAGAATGTGTTCAACCACTTCGATGCCTTTTAATACTTCGTCGGCATGTTCTTGAAGCAACTTGTCATCAGAGGTGATGTAAGGTTCACATTCCGCAGCGTTGACGATCAAAATGTCGGTACGACCTAAGCCTGATTGAAGCTTCTTAGCCGTAGGGAAACCTGCGCCGCCCATGCCTGAAATACCAGCTTGGCGAATCACATCAAGCAGTTCGTCAGAAGTCTTTGTCGAAAAATCTTCAACTGGATTTTTTTCAATCCAAGTGTCTAGGCCATCAGGTTTAATAACCACGCATATTTCGCTCAAGCCTGAAGGGTGAGCGGTAGTTCGCGGTTCGATAGCGGTAATCACACCCGATGTTGGTGCGTGTACTGGCAAAGTAAAACCTGTGTCTAAGGCCGTAAGTTGCTGACCTTTTAACACAGTGTCACCAACAGCAACCAATAGGTTACCGGGCTTACCGATGTGCTGTTTCACTGGAAGAACGATTTCTTCAGGAAGCCTTGCATGGGTGATATCGGTAGTATTTGACTGTTTTTTGTTTTCAGCAGGATGCACGCCGCCCGGGAAATCCCAAATAGAGCCCGTGCGAATTTGTTCAATTAAAGAGATCATACCAACTAACCCTATGCTTTTGGCTCTGATGCAGTCGCATCAGTCGCTTGGTTAGTGATATCAGTAATAGGAATGATGTTCATCTGCCATTTCCAATTTTCAGTCGTTGTTGCCACTGGAATCATTTCGATACAGTCAGTAGGGCACGGTGCGACACATAGATCACAACCTGTACATTCATCTTTAATTACTGTGTGCAGTGCCTTGGTGCCACCAACAATGGCGTCAACAGGGCAGGCTTGAATACACTTGGTACAGCCGATACACATATCTTCGTGAATGAAGGCAACGGTTTTTACTTTGTTATCTAAGTCATGAGCGGAGTCTTCAACTTCTACGCCCATTAAATCTGCTAGCTTCTCAATGGTTGCCTGGCCGCCCGGAGGACATTTGTTGATCTTGTCTCCGTTAGCGATCGCCTCTGCGTATGGGCGACAGCCAGGGTAGCCACACTGGCCACATTGAGTTTGCGGTAAAATGGTGTCGATTTGATCGACGATAGGATCAGCTTCAACTTTAAAACGGATAGAAGCAAAGCCCAAAATAGCGCCAAAAACAGCGGCTAAAACGGCTAGCGCAATGATCGCAATTAAAATGGTACTCATGTTTATTTCACCAACCCAGTAAAGCCCATGAATGCCAGAGACATTAGGCCTGCTGTGATCATCGCAATCGATGCGCCTTTGAATGGCATTGGAACATCAGCAACCGCAATACGTTCACGCATTGCAGCAAATAAGATCAATACAAGAGAGAAACCCACCGCTGCGCCGAAACCATAGATGATCGACTGAATGAAGTTGTGGTTTTCATTGATGTTCAGAAGTGCCACACCTAATACCGCACAGTTGGTGGTGATAAGAGGCAGAAAGATACCCAGCAGGCGATAAAGAGTCGGGCTGGTTTTGTGAACGACCATTTCCGTAAATTGAACAACCACCGCGATAACCAAGATGAAACTCATGGTACGCAGGTATTCAATACCCAGAGGGGTAAGGATGTAGGTTTCTACTAGGTATGCAGAGACCGACGCTAACGTTAGAACGAAAGTCGTCGCGAGGCCCATGCCAATCGCAGTCTCCAGTTTCTTGGAGACTCCCATAAATGGACATAGTCCTAAAAACTTCACTAGCACAAAGTTATTGACCAGCACTGTGCCAACCAACAACAAAAGGTATTCGGTCATAATGGATTAATTCTTGAGATTCCGATCCCGATATTATCCTGCTTTGCTCACCTAATAACAACCAAGGATCACTAGGGATTTAGATGCTTGGTGAAAAAATCAACGGGTAACCGTTTGATTAAGATGGATCAGGTTAAGTATAGGTGGGTATTTGCGGGGAATGAAAAATAAGATTAACTCAATGATAACTCATCGAATCAATCCTATTTTCTTTGTTGTAAAAAGTGTCGAGGAACGAAATGACTTAGTCTTTATGAACCTGAGCTTTCTCAATTAATGTTTCGAACAGAGGCTCTGCGCACCAAAATTGGCATAAATAGCTTATGTTCCGTGTGTTCTTTTGGCTCGTCACTTGCGAGTTGCAGAGAGAGCTTAACCGCTTGATTAGCCATGACTTGAATTGGGTAACGAATGGTGGTCAATCGAGGGTAGATGAAGCGAGCAATGTGGCCGTCATCAAACCCAATAACTGATATATCTTCTGGAATACGAACGCCATTTTCTTGTAATAACGCCAAACAGCCTGCTGCCATGTAGTCGTTATACGTTGCAATGGCTGTGATATCTGTGTTTTTTGCCATTAAGTTAACCATGGCTTGCTCACCGCCTAGCTCGTCAGGTTCACCATATTCGATGTACTCATCGTTCGATTCAATACCGTGATCTTTCAATGCATCCAAATAGCCACCTAAGCGGTCGTGAGCATCTTCAATATCGTGACTCGAGCAGATGTAGCCAATGTGCTTGTGGCCGTTTTTAATCAAATACTCAGTCGCGATGTAAGAGCCGCGGCGGTTGTCGAGAGCAATACAGCGGTGTCCGATATCGGGAACAATTCGGTTGATGAGAACTAAGCCGGGCACTTCATTGGCTAGCTTAACCAATTCTTCGTCGCTAATGCCTTTGCTATGAACCACGAGTGATTCGCAGCGGCTGTTGATCAGCAAGTTAATCGCATTACGCTCTTTGGTCGCGTCATGGTAGCCGCTGCCAATCAGTAGCTGCTTTTCTTGCTCACTTGCCACGGTATCAATGGCTTTGATCATCGAGCCGAAGAACGGGGCAGAAACATCATTAACCAGTACACCAATCGCGTTTGAAGATTTGCTGACCAATGCACGGGCGTTGGCATTTGGGCGATAGCCGAGTTTTTCCATAGCGGCTTTTACCGCCGCAATTGCGGTTTCACTGGTGTGAGGTGCATTGTTGATTACTCGAGAGGTGGTCGCGATTGATACGCCTGCTTCCTTCGCAACATCTTTAATGGTAGCCATTCCGCTCTCTTATTCTGAATATAATGCTGTGTGCTGGTGGTTGGACATTTAACAACGGATAGTTAGGCAATTCAAATATTAAACATCAAATATGACGAGGTTTGATGGTTTATTTTTGATTGGCTGACTAGTTTGAAAATAATAAGCCAAGCTCTAGATTTGAGCTTGGCTTTTGAGTCACATTGGCGTGTGGACTGCTGTCGTGTGAGCTGTTGTCGCGTGAAGTAAGGTAATCACAGGTAACCCAAAGTAATAGGGGAACCAAGTGGCTTAGAGCAAGCCGCTTGGTCCGAATCTACTTACGATGCGCTTGTTAGCGTAACCTGATAACGATATTGATTGTCGGTGAGTTGAAACTCTTGGTGAACACTTGGACTCCAAGAATCATCACCACCAACACCCATATGTTGGTGATCTACGCGTACATAGATTTTCTCTTCACGAGTCAGGTCATTGGTATGCTTAGCATCCGTTAATTGTTGCTGGCTGTACTGACTCACACTGAATGAAAAATCGCCTTCGATCCCGATATTTCCTACATTCAAGTTTTTGGTTCCGCAACGTAACCCGCTATCGGTTGGGAATATATACGGCGTATGCATCTGATCCAGTGTCTGTTTGTGTAAACCGAATCGAGCAGCAGCCAAACGGTCTGGATAGTTTTCAAAAGGACCTAATCCCAGCCACGATACTGGAGTTTCATTGGCAGTTTCGAGTGGTAAAGGTAGCTCCATCTCAAGACCAATGCGTGGCATCGGTGGTAAGTGATCGGCTAAGTTGACATCAACCGCGATATTCATTTCGCCTAGGTTATTTAAGGTGTATTGCCATTTGGTAATCGCTTGGATTTGGCCATTAAATTGGTAGGCGAATACTGACGCCACTTGTACTGAGTCTGCGAGCGCTTGCACGACACAACTTGTACACTGACGCTCCCATTGACCAATGCCTGCAAGTTCCCAGCGACAAGCCCATGCATTTGGGTCGATGTTGTCTATCTCACTGATACCAATGTCGTTATCAAGTGGCGCGCGATAGAAGTTATCGACAGGTGCCTTGATAACTTGCGGTTGCCCATCAACGATCCAGTGGGTCAACAATCCACTCTCTGTATCCCATTGCCATTGATGTGTTTCATCTAGGCTAGACACGACCACTTTATTGTCTTGCTGATGTAACTGGGGAGCCAAAGCATTTGCCGTGATCGGGAGTTGCAAGCCAGCATGGTTACGTAAAGCAAATTGCTCCGTCGCACAAACATGGCCTTCTTCTGCCCACTTGGTTGAATGAGTCAGAGTAATATCGGTGTTGAGATGATATTCGGCTTGTGCTTTTGGTTTGAAAGCGAGGTCAATTACCAGCTCTTGTTTACTATCTTCAGCAACGGATAAGACTTGTTGCCCTGATTGAATCACGATGCCATTTTCGAGCAATTGCCAGCGTAAGATTTCATTGTCAGTCGCTCGGAACAGGTTTTCATTGGTTACCGTTAGGCGGCATTGATCTTCAGTTTGCTCTGCTAACGTCACATTGATCATTCTCTGGCAGTATTTCGCCTCTTCCAAGGTCGGGTGTACGCTGCGATCTGGGAAGATCAAACCGTTGATGCAGAACTGACGGTCGTTGATGACATCGCCAAAGTCTCCACCGTAGGCCCAGAAGTGTTCACCGTTTTCATCCCATTGGCTTAGTCCTTGGTCAACCCAATCCCAGATGAAACCGCCTTGTAGGCGAGGATATTCTCGGAATGCATCCCAGTAATCATTAAAGCTACCCAAACTGTTACCCATTGCGTGTGCGTATTCACAAAGAATAAGCGGGCGTTGCTCGTTAGGCAGAGAAACCCATTTCTTGATAGACCATTTTGGAACGGCATCGTCTTCGATAGTGCTGTTAACGCGTGCGTACATTGGCGCAATGATATCGGTCGCTGTGGTATTTGAACCACCGCCTTCATACTGTACCGGGCGAGAAGGATCGTACTGTTTCGACCAAGCATACATCGCATTGTGGCTGCTGCCGTGCCCTGACTCGTTGCCCAAAGACCAGATGATGATAGAAGGGTGGTTCTTATCACGCATGACCATTTGCGTATAGCGACTCATATAAGCGTGTGCCCATTGCGGATCCGCAGACAAGCGATTCATAGGCTGCATGCCATGGGTCTCGATGTTCGCTTCATCACACACATATAAACCGTATTCGTCACACAGCTCGTACCATCGTGGGTGGTTAGGGTAGTGAGCGGTGCGCACAGCATTGAAGTTGTACTGCTTCATTAGACAGATATCGCGGATCATGTCTTCTTCTGTCATCACATGCCCCAACTCTGGGTGATGCTCATGACGGTTGACGCCGCGAATCAATAGCGGTTTGCCGTTTAGCTTTAGCTGACCGTCTGTCATTTCGACTTTACGGAATCCAACTTGATAAGCTTCACTTTCTATGTGGTTACCTTGCCTATCAAGCAATGACACGACAATTCGGTAAAGGTTAGGAACTTCTGCGCTCCATTTCTTCGGATCTCGAACATGAAGAGTTTGGAATACCACATCATCGTAGGTGCCACGCTCGTCAATTCGTCGATTATGAGGGCGATCGATAAGCGGTTCAGTCACCGCGTTTTCACCGTCAAACAGTTGAACCTGAACTTGGTAAGTGTCTGGTGCCGTAATTTTGGTGACAATAGACAGTGAACCATCGCGATAGCATGCGTCTAAGTCCGGCGTAACGAACACATCTTCAATGCACTGCTTTGGTTTAGCTAGTAAGGTCACATCACGGAAAATACCGCTTAGCCACCACATATCTTGGTCTTCTAAATAGCTACCATCACACCAACGTATGACCATGACAGAAAGCGTATTGTCGCCAACAGTTAGATACTGAGTTAAGTCGAACTCGGCAGGTAAGCGGCTATCTTGGCTGTAACCAACCCAATTGCCATTACACCAAAGATGAAAAGCGGAATTGACGCCATCAAAGATAATACGTTGGGTGTTCTTTAGGTCATTTTTAGTCAACGTAATTTGAGTGCGGTAACAACCGGTTGGGTTTTCTGCCGGTACAAACGGTGGGTTCACTTCAAATGGGTATTTTACGTTGGCGTAGATAGGTTTATCGTAGCCTTGCATTTGCCAGTTCGATGGTACGGTAATCTCGTCCCATTGTGAGTCATTGAAACTTGTTTCGATAAATTCACCGTCAACTTGTTCAGGTGCATCAAAGTATTTGAACTTCCATTGTCCATTAAGAGATTTACGTTGTGACTCAATGCCGTCTCGAGCGTGCTTAAGGTTGCGGTAGCTTGATAATGGGCTGTGCGCATTAAGGCAGTGGATATTCACAGACTGTGGGTTTTCCCAATCGCGTCTTTGGATGATGTTTGAAAATGCCTTCATGGTATTCCTACTCTTAAAGTGTTCAATATTGGTAATAATTCTATTAAGTCATCGGTCTTTTAAGCCGTGATGACCGTTATCAAATCGTTGGTTATGCGTATTGTTCTGTTGGCTTATTCAGCTATTCAGCGAGCTGTTTTAATAAATAATCTTTTGCTTCGGGTATGCCCTGTTCGGCCGCTTGATTAGCAATAAATGCAGCTTGTTTGATGTCATTGTTGTTTAGGGCTTGGTCAATGTCTTTTTGGATATTCAGCCATTGCGCCTTTTGATTGGTTTCAATTGTCTGATTTGATGGTTGAGAAACTTGCTTTGAACCTAAGGTTTCGGGTTCATTGTCGGATGAAACACCAAGCTCAGCCAATAGAGTCAAAACCGCACTGTTTGTTGATTTGCTCGCCGTAACATCAATGACACCTACGTTGCTCAACGTCGCAGTCAACGGCAGTTGCTTATTGCCAATAATCTGCTGAGATTCTGAATACAGATCTTCAGGATGAATTCGATTGATGGCGCTATCTAACTTAGTGCTATCGGCGCTGACCACAATAAATTGCGCGTTGTCTCGTTGAGGTTCGAGTGCAATTGATGCTTCAATTCTTTCTAACCCTTGCATCGCTGTCGGGTAGTAAGTGAAGTCGTTAGTACTGTATTGACCAAGCAGTCGCCATTGTTTGTCAAAGACATAAATAGACGGTGCGAATAGCGCATCATTTTTAATGTATGAACGAATGAGTAAGGACAGCGATTCTGTCGTGTCACTGATTTGGTACGCGATGGTCGGAAAGCGTTGGCTATCCGCTTGTGTATTGTCATTTAACAATGAAGAGGAAAGGGTCGGTAAATGACCGTCCATAATCACTTGTTGGTGGAATGGAACAGACAAGTGCGTCATTGGCAGCGCACTTAGCTGAGAGCAGCATGCACTCTCATTGAAATCAGTATTAAGTTCCTTTTCAGGTATTCCGCTGCATGCGCTAACTGTGAGTGCCGCGACAATGATCACCAATGATTTTAATTTCATCTGATTGCTACCTTAGTAAAGGGGAAAACATCGGCTTTCCCCGTTAAATTGCTATTCCAGTGTTGAGCGTCAATTCGTTGATTGAACAGACGCTCGGGTGTGGTGGTTTACCACCAAGTCTCTACGTTGAAACCAAAGGTAATCTCGTCAACAGTCTCGGCATTGATGCTTGTTGCCGTTCCATAAGTCTCGTTACCACGGTCCCATTCGTTGTTGGATTCAGAGTACGTCGCAAAAATACGAATAGATGGACGAGCCCATACCCCTTTTCCAGCTTGGAACATTTGAGCCACGGTCACTTTATACATATCGTTGGTGCCCGAGCCGTTTTGAGCTTCTACCGTTTCGTAACCCACCTCTAATGCTGTCGACATGTAATCTGTCCAAGCATATTGAGGACGAGCTCCGACACTGAACCACTTCTCACCATCGTTGTTATCTAGGTTTTTGTCTTGATAAGCGATGGAGTACATCACTTGAACATCTTCACTGATATTCAAGTCACCGTGGTTAAATAGGCGCCAGCTAGAACCATCGTGTTCCACACCCGTGCTGTATTTTCTGTTTGATCCACCTTCAGCACTCATTAATCCACCTGCCAACGCATCGGTACCATATTGGAAGGCCAAGGTGTTTGAACCGTAGTTCCAAGCTTGACGGTAAAGAGCAGAGAGCATTGCGCCAGAAGTAGTAATGTCTTTATCGTCGTAGCTTGAGTTCTGCGTGGTTACGTAGTTTAGGCCGAGTGTTAGGTCTGCTGTTTCACTTAGCTCAATGCCACTTAAGCGGGCATCGATGTTATGAAGGCTGCGTCCATCGTCACTTGAAGAGTTTGGTGCCATCCAAGCTAAGTGAGCATCAGCAAAGCCGAGATCCCAATCTTCAATACCAAGACCGGTGCTGGATGTATCCCAGTACTTCACATCTATCATGTGGACTTCGTGGCGACGGTAAAAACGTTCACCTGCCCAAATTTTTGCGTTGGGTTGGCCGTCGATAAGCCCATGGCCTGCTGACCAAAGCTGAATCGTACTCACGTCTCCCCAGCTATCTCCACTGCCTAGATAAATCGTGGTGTCAAAATAGGCGTCATTGTCACGCCATACATCGGCTTTCACTCCCGCTTCCCACCAATTTAGTTCATTACCTAAACGGTAGTTACCGTAACCTTGGCCCGCTCGAATAACGTCGTTGCGTTCTCCTTTGCCGTCGTTATGTTGGTCATTATCGGTGTAGATGTTGCCCCATTTTGCATAACCAAAATACGTTACGTTCTCCACTGCAGCGAAGCTGACTAATGGGGCGAGGGACAGAGTGAATCCTAATGCTTTGACTAGCATTTTTTGTTTCATGAAGTGTCTCCATTATTTTTTATTTATGGATATTTTTATGTTTGAGTCCTAACTCGAGCGAGAGTGTAAATAAACTCTGGAAACGTTTTCATGATGAAGTTGGCATTTTTATGCTATTGATGGGTTTGTGATTATTTTGTGTGATTTTGATCTGATTATTGGGCTTGTATAGGTGTTTTTACGCTAGGTTTTGTGATTTTAAAGTGGAATCGTTTTCTTTACTCAGTGCTATGTGGTGGTTTAGAGGGAGTGATTATGCTGTTGGTTGTCTTGGAATTTGAGGTGAAGCGGGTTTGAGGTACTTTGAGTGTCGGGTTGTTCGAGGGCTTTGAGGAAAAGCAGCCCAGTTAATGATAACTGGGCTCGTGAGACAAGGAAGTAAGTATCAAAGCAAATGCAGCAGCAAGGCTACAAGCATCGTGTTCTGTACCGTCAAGCTGGAATGTAAAAGTTAGGACCCAGAGAGACACTTCATAGATGTACTCGAAGATCTAAGAATACGAGTGTGATGTGATCAGTTCAAGAGGAAATGTATTTTAGCCTATGTGTTAATGGGAACTTTGATTTAATGTACTGAATTTAAAAGATTAAATTGCCATTAATTATCGTTTTATATTGCTTTATTTAGAGTGGAAAGTTCAATTCTACCTAGAGGTAGGCAATATGAGATGGAATGGTGGTCAATCTAAATCTTTGAATTAGGAGCTATTTACCAAAGTTATCAGTCTTGAATATTTACTGGAAACGTTTTCATGATTTCGAGTTTGATCACAGAAACTCTGGGCTTAATAATTATGATACGGGGTAATTAAACGCGTTAAGGTTAAAAAAATGACGAATAAATCCCTAATTGATATTACCGGTCAACACTCGCAACTGATTGTAGAACTTGGCGATTTTGCCGAAATTCTTCATTGGGGAGCTCCCGTTCGTGGTGATTTAGCTAGCTTCCGTGTTTCTCTTGAAAGACCGGTTCCATACGGCCGCCTTGATAATGATGTTGCTATGTCTCTGAGCCCAGAGCTCGGGCGCGGTGTTTTCAGCAGTCCGGCATTAGAAGGGCACCGAGACGGATTGGACTGGGCGCCTGTTTTCTCTATTACGGATGTTCAACAAACACCATCTAGCCTAATCATTGAGAGTGAAGATATACGTGCAGGCTTACGTTTAACAACCGAGTTATGCCTCGATAAACATGATGTTGTGAAATCTCGTCACACCTTAACCAACGTTAAAGCCGGCCTTTATCAGGTGAACCGTCTCGCCAATACTTTGCCATTACCAGCAAGAGCTAATGAGTTGATGACGTACTACGGCCGCTGGGTACATGAGTTCCAAACGGTGCGTCAACCCTTACAGCAAGGGGGCTATCAGCAAGAAAATCGTCGCGGAAGAACGTCTCATGAACATTATCCAGCGATGGTTGTCGGTACCGCTAACTTTAATGAAATGGCAGGTGATGTGTGGGGGATTCACTTCGCTTGGAGTGGTAACCACAGACTGCGCGCGGATGTAAAAGCAGACGGTCGTCGCTACGTGCAAGCGGAAGTTATTTATCTACCGGGTGAGATTACATTGGATGAAGGTGAAAGCTTAACGACACCTTGGTTATATGCCAGTTTCAGTTCGGAAGGCTTAAATGGAATGAGCCATCAGTTCCACTCCCATGTGCGTTGTTCCATCTTGCCGGAGTCTTTCGCACAAAAGCCTCGACCTATCCATCTTAATACTTGGGAAGGCATCTATTTTGACCATGATCCTGATTATATTATGTCGATGGCTAGCCAAGCCGCGGATATGGGAGTAGAGCGTTTTATCATTGACGATGGCTGGTTCAAAGGGCGCTGCGGAGACAAGGCTGCGCTAGGGGATTGGTTCTTAGATGAAGAAAAATACCCAAATGGTTTAGATCCGATAGTTGAGCACGTTAATCAGTTGGGTATGGAGTTTGGATTGTGGTTCGAACCTGAGATGATCAATAAGGATTCTGACTTATACCGAGCCCATCCAGACTGGTTGCTTGCGGTGGACGGCTATGACCAACCAACGGGTCGTAATCAATATGTTATCGATCTTCAGAATCAACAAGCATTCGACTTTTTGTTTGAGCGTCTTGACCACTTCTTAAGTCAGTACAACATTGCTTACATTAAGTGGGATATGAACCGAGAAGTTGTACAACCTGCGCATCTAGGCAGGGCTGCGGCTCATCAACAAACCGCTCGTTATTATGAGTTGGTCGATAAAGTCCGAGAGAAGCACCCAATGGTTGATATTGAATCGTGTGCGGCTGGTGGTGGTCGTATCGATTTTGAGGTTCTTAAGCGTACGCAACGTTTTTGGGCGTCTGATAACAATGACGCTCTGGAAAGACAAACGATTCAGCGTGGGATGAGTTACTTCTTCCCCCCTGAGGTAATGGGAAGCCATATTGGTGCGAGCCACTGCCACAGCACTCGTCGTCGTCATAGTATTGAGTTTCGTGGTCTAACAGCACTGTTTGGTCATATGGGGATTGAATTAGATCCTGTGAAAGAAGTGCAAGAAGAGAAGCAGGGCTTTGAACACTACATCAAGCTACATAAGATGCTGCGCCTGTTACTGCATAGCGGGAGAACTTGGCGAGTTCCAACGGACGATAGTGCCCATCAAATCCATGCGGTCGTCTCCGAAGATGTGTCAGAAGCTGTGGTGATGATTGCACAGCTTGCGATGCCAACCAATTCATTGAGTGGTCATTTGCGTATACCTGGGCTAGATCCACAAAGTTTATACAAGGTATCTGTGATTGATAAACCGTCAAATTACGATGATATTGTGAATTATCAACCGCCATGGACAGAGTCTTGCTGTGAATTATCAGGTGCTTGGTGTGCCGAGGTGGGGCTGACGATGCCAATACTTGACGCAGAAACAGCGATGCTGATTAAGTTTGAACGTATCGAGTAAGTTTTAGCATAGGCTTTATATTTGATGAACCGCGTAGGTGAAATTACGCGGTTTTTTATTGCCTTTAATAAGCCGTCATGAACTATCAAATCAATTTGATGTGCCCGTATAGATTGGAGAACTGTAGGTATTCCCAGCGTGATACTGTACTTATGTAATCGTTCTCATGCGTTACTTCACACAATGAACTGTTTTGAGCACTTTAATTAGCGATATTCTCTATCAATTCGAGGGTTTTATTGTTCGATCTCTCACTTTGGATATTTGACTGAAAACGTTTCCATGGAGTGGTTGTTGATCACAGTATCTGTTCGTTGGAATGGTTACATTAGCATCGGACTTGATACTTGAGTGTTTTAAGAAGCGACCACAGAGTGGCTCTAAAACAGAACTTGAGTGGATAAATTATTATAAATAAAAGGTAAGCGTTTCAACGTCTGTTAGGAGATGAAGTTACGCGCCTGAAGGAAATACTATGTCTGATCAAATTACTCTACAAACCAAATTATCGTATGGACTTGGGGCTTTAGGTAAAGACTTTGCCTGTGCTCCAATCTACATCTTCTTAATGTTTTACTTCACCGATGTTGCTGGGCTGTCAGCGGCATTTGTGGGTACTATCTTTTTGGCCGCGCGCATTGTCGACGCGGTGACCGACCCAATGATGGGCGTTATCGTTGATAACACACGCTCTAAGTTTGGTAAATTCCGTCCTTGGATAGTGATTGGAACCCTGTTAAATGCTGTAGTGCTTGTTGGTCTTTTTAGTACGCATATGTTTGAAGGCACTACGTTATACATTTATGCAGCGGCTGCTTATATTCTGTGGGGCCTTACGTACACTATTATGGACATTCCATATTGGTCTTTGATTCCTGCACTATCGAGCTCTCGTCAAGAACGTGAAAAGCTGGTTGTTTGGCCACGATTATTTGCTAGCTTGGCGTGGTTTATTACGGGTACTTACGGGCTACATATTGTCGGTAAACTGGGTGACGGCGACCAAGGACAAGGTTTCTTCAACGTTGCTATGTTGATTGCTGTGCTGTTCGTGATGAGTGCATTCTTGATTGCTCGCAACGTAAAAGAAAAATCGGCACCAGCAAATGCGAAACCAGCTGAGCGTTTCAGCTTTAAAGATGTAATGGTTATCATTGGTAAGAATGACCAACTAAAAGCACTTATTGGTACCGTATTGTCGTTCCAAATAGCAAACTTGTTGGTGGGTGGTTTTGCGATTTACTACTTCTCTTACGCTTTAGGCAACGCTGACTTGTTCCCCGTTTATATGATGGTGGCAGGTATCGCTGAAGTTGCAGGCGTATTCTTGTTCCCTCGTATTGCATCAGTGTTACCACGCAAACACCTATGGGTTATCGCTTGTGGCTTCCCAGTGCTGTCTTGTACCACTCTACTTATCATGGGCTTTATCGCTCCAGGTAACGCGATTCTAATCGGTATCGCAGGTGCTGCTATCAAGTTTGGTGTGGGTATCGCTAACGCACTGCAAACTGTAATGCTTGCCGATGTTGTTGATTACGGTGAACACAAAACGGGTCGTCGCAGTGAGAGTGTTATCTTCTCTGTTCAAACGATGCTTGTTAAGTTTGCAGGCGCGGCTGGTGGTTTTATTGTTGGTATGGGCTTGTCTGTGGTGGGTTATGTACCAAACGTGGAACAGTCTGACAGCACTATCATGGGACTGCAGTTTATGATGGTAGGTTTACCAGCGATTCTAATGACGGTAAGTGCTCTTGTTTATAAGCGCTACTACCACCTGCATGAAGGATTTGATCAAGACCAAGCCGGTAAAGAGACTCAGACAAATGTTGTTACAGCAGAAGCATAACCGCTAAACGACGTCTAATCTAGAATAAAGCTCAGTTTAGTCACTAAGCCCAAACGCCTCCTTGTGAGGCGTTTTTTTATGGATGTGAGTTAATCAAAGCTGTGCCTGTAGGGCTTTTGTTTCGACTAAAACGCAAAAAGCCGCATCGAATGATGCGGCTTCTTTAAATTTGGCCCCCTTGTCGAGACTTGAACGCGGGCGGCTAGGTTTGTGACATTAACTTGGAACAAGTTAGTCGCAGTTATATACGAAAAAAGCCCAATCTTTCGATTGAGCTTTTTTCTGAATTTGGCTCCCCTTGCAAGACTTGAACTTGCGACATACGGATTAACAGTCCGCCGTTCTACCAACTGAACTAAAGGGGAATTGCTTGTTAGCGACGCGAATTCTAATAATTGTCCGGATTTCTGTCAATAAAAAATATCAGAAAAAAGTAAGATAAAAAACTTTACTTTCTTGAACGCCTTATAGGATTTAGCTTTGCTTTAGTTATCCACCAAAATTGTGGATAAGTGTGTGTGTGAAACTTTAACAACAATAATCGGGATAAATCGAAAAATGTAAAAACCTTATCTAACGTAATGTATTTAAAAGATTTATAGCAAAATGTCGCAATTGTATAACTTTTGTAGATTATAAAATGAACAGTAAAACAAGCGGTATTTTTAGGTTTTTTGGGGAAAAGTAGTGGATTAAAATTCGAGTAATTTAGCTGGGGAAACTTTGCAGGGCACGGATAATACCAAGTTCTAAAAATAAAAGCTATAACTGATCTCTGATCTTAAGATGCATTTCTCTAGATAATTGTTGCAACGACACTCCTCCTAGAGTGACAATGACCTGATTAAAAAAACAGTATGGAAATGGCGACCTATGAGTAAACTCTTTGACTTGGTATCGGACTACAGCCCGTCCGGTGATCAGCCGACAGCGATAACCAAATTACTAGACGGATTAGATTCTGGTTTGGCACATCAAACTCTACTAGGGGTAACGGGCTCAGGTAAAACCTTTACCCTTGCCAACGTCATTTCCCAATCTCAAAGACCTGCGATTCTGTTAGCGCCTAACAAGACATTGGCGGCTCAACTTTACGGTGAGATGAAATCTTTCTTTCCAAACAATGCCGTTGAGTATTTCGTTTCTTACTACGATTACTACCAACCTGAAGCCTACGTTCCAACCACGGACACGTTCATCGAGAAAGATGCGTCTGTGAACGCTCATATCGAACAAATGAGGCTTTCGGCAACCAAAGCCTTATTAGAACGAAAAGACGCCATCATTGTGGCTTCTGTGTCGGCTATCTACGGTCTGGGTGATCCTAAGTCTTATTTGAAGATGATGCTTCATTTGAGTCGTGGCGAGGTGATGGATCAGCGAGACATCCTGCGTCGATTGGCTGAGCTGCAATATTCAAGAAACGATGTCGCCTTTGAACGTGGTCAGTTCCGTGTTCGTGGTGAGGTGATTGATATCTTTCCGGCTGAATCTGACCAAGATGCGGTTCGAATTGAGATGTTCGATGACGAAGTGGACTGCATTAGTATTTTTGATCCTCTGACTGGTGCGGTGAAACAAAGAGACTTGCCGCGCTTTACGGTTTATCCAAAAACTCACTATGTAACGCCAAGAGAAAAAATCCTTGAGGCGATTGAGAACATCAAGGACGAACTGCGCGATCGTGCTCAATACTTAAAAGACAACAATAAGCTTTTGGAAGAGCAGCGTATCTCTCAAAGAACTCAGTTTGATATTGAGATGATGACTGAGCTTGGCTTCTGTTCCGGTATCGAAAACTATTCACGATACTTGAGCGGCCGTGCGGAAGGGGAAGCGCCGCCAACGTTATTTGACTACCTGCCTGATGATGGTTTGCTGATCATCGATGAGTCACACGTGACTGTGCCGCAAATTGGTGCGATGTATAAAGGTGACCGTTCTCGTAAAGAAACCTTGGTCGAGTTTGGTTTTAGACTGCCTTCTGCATTGGATAACCGTCCAATGAAGTTTGAAGAATTTGAGTCTATAGCCCCACAAACGATTTTTGTGTCGGCAACACCAGGTAATTACGAGATTGAAAAATCAGATGGCGAGATTGCTGATCAAGTGGTACGTCCTACTGGTCTGTTAGACCCAATCATCGAAGTAAGACCTGTCGCGACGCAGGTGGATGACTTGCTGTCTGAAATCAGAATCCGTTCAGTGAAAGAAGAGCGTGTTTTGGTTACCACGTTGACCAAGAGAATGGCAGAAGACTTAACCGAATACCTAAGTGAGCACGGCGTTAAAGTGCGTTACTTGCACTCGGATATCGATACCGTTGAGCGTGTAGAGATCATCCGAGACCTACGTTTGGGCAAGTTCGATGTGTTAGTGGGCATTAACTTACTTCGTGAAGGTTTGGATATGCCTGAAGTGTCGCTGGTGGCGATTCTTGATGCAGATAAAGAGGGCTTCTTGCGTTCTGAGCGTTCTCTGATTCAAACCATTGGTCGTGCTGCTCGTAACTTGGAAGGTCGAGCAATCCTTTATGGTGATTCGATTACTAAGTCGATGAGAAAAGCGATTGATGAAACCGATCGTCGTCGCGAGAAACAGCAAGCCTACAACGAAGAGCAAGGCATCACTCCGCAAGCGTTGAAACGCAATATCAAAGACATTATGGAACTGGGTGATCTAACCAAGTCGAAGCAGCAGCGCCAATCGAAACAAGTTCCACTATCTAAGGTGGCAGAGCCTTCTGAAAGTTATGCAGTACTTACGCCGCAACAGCTTGATAAAGAGATCAGCAAGCTAGAATCTGCGATGTATCAGCATGCTCAGAATCTGGAATTTGAATTGGCCGCACAGAAGCGTGATGAAATTGATCAGTTAAGAAAGCAGTTTATTACCAACAGCTAATCTCACTTTTCGCTCGAGAATTGATCCCCCTCAACACAAGAATTGAGAGTGTTTCAGACAAAAAAACAGCCAGTAGTAAATGTTCTACTGGCTTACGTTTGTGAACAATCGGTCCACTAACAACGTCAGTTGGCTAGGTGACCCGAAGGTCATTTATACCGTTGCATCGTTCGTGCCAGATAGATAAAACATTGATTGTTTGAAGCAAGTAAAAAAACACACTACAAATACTGTGGCTAATTTGCATAATGCAAAGCGGAATGCGACTATAATAAGAAATGCAAATTATAAATGGCTAGGATATGCAATCAAAAACGCTAGATAACAAATCGAAGTATTTGTTGATGGTAGAGGATACCGCTTCGGTAGCAGCTTTATATCGCTCGTATCTTACACCGCTCGAAATTGATATCAACATTGTCGGCACTGGCCGCGATGCAATCGAGAGTTTGAATCATCGAATCCCAGACCTTATTTTATTAGATCTACGTCTGCCTGATATGACGGGTATGGACGTACTATTTGCTGTAAAACAAAAATACCCTGAAGTTCCAGTTATCTTCATGACGGCTCACGGCTCTATCGATACCGCTGTAGAAGCGATGCGTCATGGCTCTCAAGATTTCCTTATCAAACCGTGTGAAGCCGACCGACTCCGTATTACGGTGAATAATGCGATCCGCAAAGCCACCAAACTTAAAAATAGCTCGGAACACCCGGGAAACCAGAACTACCAAGGTTTTATCGGCAGCAGCCAAACCATGCAGCAGGTTTACCGAACTATCGATTCTGCTGCATCGAGTAAGGCGAGCATTTTCATTACTGGTGAAAGTGGTACCGGTAAAGAGGTATGTGCAGAAGCCATTCATGCGGCGAGTAAGCGTGGCGATAAGCCGTTCATCGCGATTAACTGTGCCGCTATCCCTAAAGACCTGATTGAAAGTGAGCTGTTTGGCCACGTTAAAGGTGCCTTTACCGGTGCTGCGACCGATCGCCAAGGTGCTGCTGAGCTTGCTGATGGTGGAACACTGTTCCTTGATGAACTGTGCGAAATGGACTTAGAGCTGCAAACCAAGCTGCTGCGCTTTATCCAAACCGGTACTTTCCAAAAAGTCGGCTCTTCGAAGATGAAGAGTGTCGACGTTCGTTTTGTGTGTGCGACCAACCGTGACCCTTGGAAAGAAGTACAAGAAGGTCGCTTTAGAGAAGATTTATACTATCGTTTATACGTGATTCCATTGCACTTGCCGCCATTGCGTGAGCGTGGTGAAGATGTCATCGAGATCGCGTATTCTCTGCTAGGCTATATGTCGGTCGAGGAGGGGAAGGCGTTTGTACGTTTTGCTCAGGAAGTACTTGATCGCTTTAATCAATATGAGTGGCCGGGTAACGTTCGTCAGCTACAAAACGTGTTGCGGAACGTGGTGGTTTTGAATAACGGCAAAGAGATTACTCTCAACATGCTTCCACCACCGTTGAACCAACCGATTGAAAACAGTCTGCGATTGAAAGAGAAGCAGAATGAAGACATCACGGTAAAAGATATTTTCCCATTGTGGATCACTGAGAAAACGGCTATCGAGCAGGCCATTAAAGCGTGTGATGGCAACATCCCTCGTGCGGCAGGTTTCTTAGATGTCAGTCCATCGACGATATACCGTAAGTTGCAAACGTGGAATGCGAAGCAGTAATCAACAAACAATAAGAAAATAATAATGACGAAAGTATTAAATCAGCAAAAAGTTGATGAGCTTGCCGGCGAAATAGGCCAAGAGAATGTCCCGGTTTTACTGGAAATCTTTTTAGGTGAGTTGAAAGGCTACTACGAACACCTAGAGATAAATAAAGAGTCGGATACCTCTAAGTACTTGGCTGATATCAGTCATGCGCTTAAGAGCAGCGCAGCAAGCTTTGGTGCGGATTCTTTGTGTAGTTTTGCGATTAGCTTAGACGCAAAAGTGAAGCAAGCGTTGCCTGTAACCGAGATTGATTTTCAAGATATGCAAGACCTCCTGTTATCGACGTACACTGAATATCAGCAGTTGATGACGGACCTTTAAAACAGCGAGTTATTACTGAGATTAAAAAAGGAGCAGCATGCTCCTTTTTTGTTGTCTGTCGCTTTAACTTAAGGCTTAAGCCAACTGGGCTTCAATGGCTTGTTGAAGCTTCACACGGTCGTGTCGCCAATCTCGGTTTGCTGATGCAAGATCGGTGGTCACACAATTCCATTGCCCTTCTAATTCAGGGTGTGGTTCATTGCCCAAAACTATGTCTATCTTTCTTGCCTTACAGGTACGTTCACACCACTCCAATTGCTCTTGAAGCGTCATTTTCCCTGCGGGACCGTGCTCTGGCGAAAGGTTTTCAACGAAGATAACTTTTGCCTTGGTGTTCTCAGCTATGGCTTTGCCAATCTCTGGAAGGAGAAGAGGGGGCATCACACTGGTTAAAAAGCTTCCTGGGCCAAGAACAATGCAGTCTGCTTGTTCAACGGCAGCAACCGCTTCTTTGGTTGCCGGCACTTCTGGAGACAAGTCCATCATGCGCAGTTTTTCCGTCATGTCATCAACGTTGGTTTCGCCGGTTACCCAGCGGCCGTCCATTGATAGAGCCGTGAGGTCTGAAGGATGCTCAGTCATCGGAACGATATTGACATCGACCTTGAGCATATTTCGAATCAGGTTAATCGCTTCCAATGGGCGAACGGAAAGGTTGTCTAACGCCGTTAGCATTAGGTTACCCAAGTTATGACCGTCTAGCTCACCTTGGCCGCGAAATCGGTATTCGAACATCATCGAACTGATTGAAGGTTCTGTGATTAATTGGTTGATACAGTTGCGTGTATCTCCCCATGCGATGCCACCTTGGCAATCTCGAATACGTCCGGTGGAACCGCCGTTATCTGTCGTCGCAACAATGCCTGTTGCGTTGTTACCAAAGTCTTTTAATGCAGCTAACATGCGACCTAAGCCATGGCCACCACCGATTGCTACGACTTTCTTTGAAGAGTAAATATTCATTTATTGTTCTTGTTAGGTTATTACCAACTATAATTTAGGTTAAATGCTTCTCGCTATATACTCAACAAGAGTTATTTTGAGCGTTTGATACGTTTTTTTTGCCGATGTGACCCGTTTTTTACCATCAGAGCTAGATTCACGTACAAATATTAAGTATTTTATTACTCAGCTACTGCGCGTGTGAATATAACGCGCAGTTGCCATAACTCCGAGCTCTCGCATGCTAAGTCGCACAGTGGTATTTGCTGTACCGATACGCATCAAGAGCCAGTGACATGTTGTCACAAGGGCTTAATTGGAAATGATTATGCCTCCCGTGTTTGGAAAGGTGTTCCGTGGCGCAACAATTCGAAGATAGATTCCATCGCAAGTTTTATTACTTGCGCTTGTCGGTTACAGACGTCTGTAACTTTAAATGTACTTACTGCTTGCCAGATGGTTATAAACCGTCAGGGCAAAAAAACTCGTCTTTTTTAAGTGTTCCCGAGATCAAACGCGTTGTTAAAGCGTTTGCAGATTGTGGTACCTCAAAGATCCGCATTACAGGCGGAGAGCCGAGTCTGCGTAAAGACTTTCCTGAAATCATACATACCGTTGCTTCTACTCCAGGCATCGAAAAAGTGGCCACCACAACGAATGGCTACCGCATGGAGAAACAAGTAGGGCAATGGCGTGATGCTGGTTTAACCCATATAAACGTGAGCGTGGATAGTTTAGATTCGCGCATGTTCCATCAGATCACTGGTGAGAATAAGTTTACTGAGGTTATGCGAGGCATTGATAAAGCGTTTGAGGTTGGCTTTGAACAAGTCAAAGTCAACGTCGTATTAATGAAAGACCTCAATAGTCAGGAATTACCAGCCTTCCTTAATTGGATCAAAGACAAACCCATTCAATTACGTTTTATCGAGCTGATGAAAACCGGCGAGATGGACGAGTTGTTCGATAAACATCATGTGTCTGGCGTTGCGATTCGCAACCAGCTTATTGCTAATGGTTGGCTGCTAAAAGTCAAAGCCGTTAACGATGGTCCGGCGCAAGTGTTTGTCCACCCAGACTACAAGGGTGAAATCGGTTTGATCATGCCTTACGAGAAAGACTTTTGTGAGAGTTGTAACCGTCTGCGCGTTTCTGCGACCGGTAAACTTCACCTATGTCTGTTTGGCGACCATGGTGTTGAACTGAGAGATCTGATTCAAGAAGATCAACAAGAGCAAGAGCTCATTGATCGAATTCAGGCTCAGCTTCAAACCAAGTCCGTTAGCCACTTCTTACACGATGGCAACAGCGGCATGACTCCAAACTTGGCGTCAATCGGCGGTTAACCCGCTATATACTCTAAAGCATTTTATCGCTCAGCTTCTTTAGGCTGGGCGAATCAGTCTAATGAAAAATTTATATAGGTGAACAAATGGGTCACGCAGAAAGCAAATTCCAAGCAGCAAACATCGCAGTACTAACGGTTTCAGATACTCGTACAGAAGAAAATGATACGTCAGGCGGTTACCTAGCAGAGCATGCTAAAGAAGCGGGTCACAACGTGGTTGATAAGCAAATCGTTATCGACGACATGTACAAGATCCGAGCGATCGTATCTAAGTGGATCGCTGATGAAAGCGTACAAGCGATTATGATCACGGGTGGTACGGGTTTTACTTCTCGTGACAGCACGCCTGAAGCGCTTAAGCCACTGTTCGACAAAGAAGTAGAAGGCTTTGGTGAGCTTTTCCGTCAAGTGTCTTACGAAGAGATCGGTACATCGACGATTCAATCGCGTGCGATTGCGGGTTTTGCTAACCACACAGTAATCTTTGCTATGCCAGGCTCTACAGGCGCTTGCCGTACAGGTTGGACTAAGATCATCAAGCAACAGATGGATGCTAGCCACCGCCCTTGTAACTTCATGCCACACCTTTCTGTATAAGGCGGTTTGAGTATGAGCCAATTTACACACATTAACGCGTCTGGCGAAGCAAACATGGTCGACGTATCGGCTAAAGCTGAGACAGTACGTGAAGCGAGAGCGGAAGCATTCGTTCAAATGTCGGCAGAAACGCTAGAGCTGATTGTTTCTGGTAGCCACCATAAAGGTGATGTTTTCGCAACGGCACGCATTGCGGGTATCCAAGCGGCGAAGAAGACGTGGGATTTGATTCCACTGTGTCACCCTCTGCTATTAACCAAAGTAGAAGTGCAGCTTGAAGCGATCGAGTCTGAAAATAAGGTTCGCATTGAATCTGTTTGTAAGCTTGCGGGTAAGACGGGCGTAGAAATGGAGGCGCTAACGGCTGCTTCTGTTGCTGCACTGACGATTTACGATATGTGTAAAGCTGTTCAGAAAGACATTGTTATCGAGAACGTACGTCTGTTAGAGAAGACGGGTGGTAAATCTGGACACTTTAAGGTGGAATCATGATCACTGTACTTTTCTTTGCTCAAACTCGTGAACTTGTCGGTGTTGATAGCCTAGAAGTTGATGCGCAATTCAGCACCATCGAAGCGATTCGCAGCCACCTTGTCACGCAAGAAGGCAAATGGGATATCGCATTGGAAGAGGGCAAGCTTCTGGCTGCGCTTAACCAATCTATTGTGCCTTTGACGACTGAAGTGAAAGACGGCGATGAAGTCGCTTTCTTCCCACCAGTGACTGGAGGCTAAGCATGGATCCAAGAGTATTAGTGACAACAGAGGATTTCTCTGTAGGCGACGAATACGACTACTTGGCTCAAGGTACAGCTGCCGGAGCGATTGTGACGTTCGTTGGTAAAGTTCGCGACATGAACCTTGGCGACAATGTGATTGGTTTGTCTCTGGAGCACTATCCGGGTATGACAGAAAAATCACTGAGCGAGATCTGTGACCAAGCTGAGGCTCGCTGGCCTATTCAGAAGATGCGTGTTATCCACCGTGTAGGTGACTTAGATATCGGCGACCAGATTGTTTACGTTGGTGTATCCAGTGCACACCGTGGTGCTGCATTTGAAGCCTGTGAATTCGTTATGGACTTCCTGAAAACCAAGGCTCCCTTTTGGAAAAAGGAACGCACGACCGAAACGACGCGTTGGGTTGATTCTCGTGATTCAGACACGAAAGCAGCGGAACGCTGGGAGAAGTAATTTCTCTTAAAGTGATGTTGCTTCAGCATTTACTCATTTGTATATGAGACAGTCAAAAACCGACCACTTAGGTCGGTTTTTTTGTACCTGCTATAAATCTATTTATAGATAATCATTGATTTGACAAATGATAATTCATTGTGGTTGCATATAAATTCAGCGCGTAATTTTGTCTTAATTGGTGCATTGGATAACCCGGTTTGGTGCAGAGCATTATGCTGTCTTGTATAAAGTGATTATCCTCACAAATAGTGTAGACGGTTTAGGTGATATGTGATGTGCAATTAGATTTCATGTGGCATTAATGTTAATTTGCGCTCAGTGTTCTAGCATAAGATGCTAAAAAAAAGTATCAACACAGATACATCAACACTAAAGGCTGTTTTTTAATTAATCCCTCTACGCAAGTCACTACTGATTTGGGGTTTTTTAGATATTTACACTGATACCTTAAGTATTTCGGAGAATTATCCGATTTTTTGCGACTTGTTTGTGGCAAATTACTTCAATGGTTGATAGTGTGTGCCTCAATCTTTGTAAGGTTTTAGATTTTTATGCTTAAATTTTGAGCTAAATAAATCTAAATCACTGCCGTTCAGTGAACCAAGCAAAGAAGTCATGGATGCAATACATAAAACTTGGAGTTTATTAAATGTACAAGAATAAAATCACTCAGGCCCTTCTTCTAGGTGCTGGTTTGGCAGTGGCTGCCTCTTCTACTCTTTCTATCGCTGCTGAAGTTCCAGCAGGCACAGAACTGGCAAAAGTTCAGGAACTTGTTCGCGGTAACGGTACTGAAGTTGCAACTATCGACCCACACAAATCTCAAGGTGTACCAGAATCTCACGTAATTCGTGATCTTCTAGAAGGTCTAGTGAACCAAGACGGCGACGGCAACACTATCCCTGGTGTTGCGGAAAGCTGGGAAACGACAGACAACAAAACATTCACTTTCCACCTACGCAAAGACGCAAAATGGTCTAACGGCGATCCTGTAACAGCTCAAGATTTTGTATACAGCTGGCAACGTGCAGTTGATCCTGCAACGGCTTCTCCATACGCTTGGTACATGGAATACACCAAGATGGCGAATGCGAAAGATATCGTAGCGGGTAAGAAAGACAAGAGTGAACTAGGCGTTAAAGCAGTGGATGCAAACACTCTAGTTGTTGAATTAGAAACAGCGGTACCATACTTCGTAATGATGATGGGCCACACAACAATGAAGCCAGTACACCAGGCAACTGTTGAAAAATACGGTGACCAGTGGACTAAGCCAGAGCACTTTGTTGGCAACGGTGCATTCTCTGTTGATAAATGGGTTGTTAACGAGCGTCTAGTACTCAAGCGTAACGAACAGTACTGGGATAACGATAAAACAGTTCTTAACAAAGTAACGTTCCTACCAATCGAAAACCAAGTAGCGGAAATGAACCGTTTCCTATCTGGTGAAATCGATTTCACAAACGAACTTCCAACTGAGCACTTCAAGCGTCTTCAAAAAGAGTACGCAGAAGATGTATCTGTAGCGGGTAACCTATGTACTTACTACTACATCTTCAATACGAAGAAAGCACCATTTGATGATGTTCGTGTTCGTCAAGCAATCTCTTACGCGATCGACCGTGATATCGTAACAGGTGCTATCCTAGCGCAAGGTCAAAAACCTGCGTATTTCCTAACGCCTGAAATCACAGCTGGCTTCGATCCTGAGCTACCTGCTTACGGCAAGATGTCTCAGAAAGAGCGTAACGCAGAAGCGGAACGTCTTCTTGAAGAAGCGGGTTACGGTAAAGACAACCCACTTAAATTCAACCTGCTTTACAACACTTCAGAGAACCACAAGAAGATTGCTGTAGCGCTAGGTTCTATGTGGAAGAAAACACTGGGTCTTTCTGTAACACTTGAGAACCAAGAGTGGAAAACGTACCTATCTTCTAAAGATTCTGGTGACTTCGAAGTAGCACGTGCTGGTTGGTGTGGTGACTACAATGAAGCGTCTTCGTTCCTAACGCTAATGAAGAGTAACAACACTACCGGTGGTGTTCACTACGACAGCGCGGCTTACGACCAGATCATCGATAAAGCACTTAACTCAACTTCAGAAGAAGAGCGTAAAGCACTTTACCTAGAAGCTGAGGCGCTAATGGCAAACGACATGCCAATCGCTCCTATCTACCAATACGTTAAATCTCGTCTACTTAACCCGCATGTTGGTGGTTTCCCAATCAACAACGCGGAAGACAAGATCTTCTCGAAAGACCTATACATCAAAGCTCAATAATAAGCTTCGATTCTAAAAAGTTAATATAACTATAACGATACAGGCACTACATGCGCAGGGCGCGCATGTAGCGTCTTTCTAATTTTAATTGTCACAGACTGAAAGAGTGAGTTTATGCTTAAATTCATTATGAAACGGATATTTGAAGCGATTCCAACCATGTTGGTGTTGATCACTATATCTTTCTTTCTCATGCGTTTCGCACCGGGTAACCCGTTTTCAAGCGAACGTCCATTACCGCCAGAAGTTATGGCTAACATCGAAGCTAAATACGGCTTAGATAAACCAGTATTTGAACAATACACCACGTATTTGACAAATATCTTACAAGGTGACTTCGGCCCCTCTTTTAAATACCAAGATTACACAGTAAATGAGCTGATCGCGGTTGCACTTCCAGTATCTGCGAAGGTAGGTTTCGTTGCCTTTATTTTCACACTATTGATGGGGGTCACCGTCGGGACGATTGCCGCCTTGAAGCACAATACCTGGGTCGACTACACCATAATGTCGACCGCCATGCTCGGGGTGGTAATGCCATCTTTCGTGTTGGCACCGGCGCTTATTTACCTTTTCTCCCTGCACTGGAACATATTCCCAGCAGGTGGTTGGCATGGCGGTACATTCATGTACATCGTGCTGCCTGTTATCGCGATGTCTCTTCTTTACGTAGCAACCTTTGCTCGTATTACTCGCGGTAGCATGATTGAAACGCTAAACAGTAACTTTATCCGAACTGCGCGTGCAAAAGGTCTAAGCTACCGTTATATCATTCTAAAACATGCACTTAAGCCAGCAATGCTACCTGTTGTTTCTTACATGGGACCTGCGTTCGTAGGTATCATCACAGGTTCAGTTGTTGTTGAAACCATCTTCGGCCTACCAGGTATCGGTAAGCTGTTTGTTAACGCCGCGTTTAACCGTGACTACTCGCTAGTAATGGGTGTAACCATCTTGATTGGTTTCCTATTCATCTTGTTCAACGCAATCGTTGATATTTTGCTAGCGCTTATTGACCCGAAAATTCGCTACTAACAGGGACGCATGGTTATGTTGAAGAAAAAAGAAAATTTAGAAGCGATCGAAAAGTTCTCTGAGAGCTTAGAGATAGAAGGTCGTAGTTTGTGGCAGGACGCGCGCATTCGTTTCATGCGAAACAAAGCTGCGATGGTGAGTCTGTTCATTCTTACGCTTATGGTACTGGCAGTTATCTTCTTACCAATGCTGGCTCAGTACACTTATGATGATACTGACTGGTACGCAATGCACGTTGGTCCGAATGCGGATCACTGGTTTGGTACCGATAGCTTAGGTCGTGATTTGTACGTTCGTACTCTTGTCGGTGGCCGCATCTCATTGATGGTTGGTGTGATGGGGGCCTTCGTAGCGGTACTGATTGGTACGCTTTACGGTGCAGCTTCAGGCTTCATCGGCGGTCGTACTGACCGAGTGATGATGCGTATCCTAGAGATCTTGTACGCAGTGCCATTCATGTTCCTAGTAATCGTACTGGTAACGTTCTTTGGTCGTAACATCGTCCTAATCTTCGTTGCTATTGGTGCGATTGCTTGGCTAGATATGGCGCGTATTGTACGTGGTCAAACGTTGAGCCTACGTAGTAAAGAGTTCATTGAAGCTGCACACGTATGTGGTGTAAGCAAATGGAAGATCATTACACGTCACATCGTACCGAACGTACTGGGTATCGTAGCGGTTTACTCTACGTTGCTTATTCCAAGCATGATCCTTACAGAATCATTCTTATCTTTCCTTGGTCTTGGTGTTCAAGAGCCTATGACAAGCTGGGGCGCATTGCTTCAAGAAGGTTCGCAAACAATGGAAGTTGCAATCTGGCAATTGACATTCCCTGCGGCATTCATGGTAGTTACGCTGTTCTGCTTTAACTACGTAGGTGATGGTCTGCGCGACGCGCTTGATCCAAAAGACAGATAACGAAATAGCAATTAAAAGCTATAAAAGATTAAGGAAGCAATAATGAGCTTATTAGATGTCAAAGATCTGCGCGTCGAATTTACCACGCAAGATGGTATCGTAACCGCAGTAAACGACTTGAACTTCTCACTTAACCAAGGCGAAACGCTGGGTATTGTTGGTGAGTCGGGTTCAGGTAAATCACAAACGGTATTTGCACTGATGGGGCTGCTGGCTAAAAACGGCATCATCTCAGGCAGTGCAAAGTTTGAAGGCAATGAAATCCTCAACCTGCCTGAAAAAGCGCTGAACAAGGTTCGTGCTGAACAGATCGCAATGATCTTCCAAGATCCAATGACGTCACTGAACCCTTACATGAAAGTAAGTGATCAGTTGATGGAAGTACTTATGCTGCACAAAGGCATGGGTAAAGCAGAGGCGTTTGAAGAATCAGTACGCATGCTTGAAGCGGTTAAAATCCCTGAAGCACGTAAGCGTATCACCATGTACCCACACGAATTTTCGGGCGGTATGCGTCAGCGTGTGATGATCGCAATGGCACTGCTGTGTCGTCCTAAATTACTTATCGCTGATGAACCAACAACGGCACTGGATGTAACCATTCAAGCGCAAATCATGGAATTGCTGAACGAACTTAAAGATGAGTTCAATACGGCAATCATCATGATCACCCATGACTTGGGTGTTGTTGCTGGCTCATGTGACAAAGTACTTGTGATGTACGCGGGTCGTACAATGGAGTACGGTACGGTTGATGAAATCTTCTACGAGCCAAGCCACCCATATGCGGAAGGCCTGCTTAAAGCGATTCCTCGTTTGGATACCGAAGGTGAAATTCTACCGACGATTCCAGGTAACCCACCTAACTTACTTCGCCTACCAACAGGTTGTCCTTACCAAGACCGTTGTCACCGTGTAATGGACCGTTGTAAGCAAGAAGCACCGATTTTGCAGCCATTTGCTAAAGACCGTCAGCGTGCTTGTTTTTCAGACTGGGAGACTTGGACAAAATGAGTAAAGAATTACTATTAGATATTAAAGACCTGAAAGTTCACTTTAGCATTGCAGCTAAGTCTGCTTGGCCTTGGGCAAAACCATCAAACCTTAAAGCGGTTGATGGGGTTGATGTTCACCTTTACGAAGGCGAAACACTAGGCGTAGTGGGTGAGTCTGGTTGTGGTAAATCAACTTTTGCCCGTGCGATTATCGGCTTGGTTGAAGCGACTGAAGGTCAAGTGATGTGGTTAGGTCAAGACCTAACTAAGATGCAGGAAGTGAAGCGTCGTGAGACTCGTAAAGAGATTCAGATGATCTTCCAAGACCCGCTAGCGTCGCTTAACCCACGTATGTCAGTAGGCGATATCATTGCTGAGCCTCTAGAGACTTTCTTCCCTGAACTTTCTAAACAAGAAGTGAAGGACAGAGTTAAAGAGATGATGGCAAAGGTTGGTCTACTACCAAACGTAATCAACCGTTACCCACATGAATTCTCTGGTGGTCAGTGTCAGCGTATTGGTATTGCACGTGCACTTATCTTGAAACCTAAGATGATCATTTGTGACGAACCTGTTTCGGCACTTGACGTATCTATCCAAGCTCAAGTTGTTAACCTTTTGAAAGAACTGCAAAAAGAGCTAGGTCTTTCGCTGGTATTTATCGCGCACGATTTGTCAGTGGTTAAGCACATCTCAGACCGTGTATTGGTAATGTACCTAGGTAATGCGGTTGAGCTGGGTGAGTCAGATGCACTATTCTCTGATCCAAAGCACCCGTACACCAAGGCGTTGATGTCTGCGGTTCCTATTCCAGATCCTCGCTTAGAGCGTAGTAAAACTATCCAGATGCTGGAAGGTGACCTACCATCGCCAATCAACCCACCATCAGGATGTGTTTTCCGTACTCGTTGTCCACAAGCGACAGAAGCGTGTGCGCAAACTAAGCCAACGATTCAAGGCGATGATGTGCACGCAGTATCTTGCTTGCACGTACAAGTCTAGGGCCAATTTAAAACGGTTCAGCCTGTGACAGGCTTAAGCGCGACTAGTTTTTAGAGTCGCGCTTTTTTTGTACTGCAGACCTAGTTCCTATATTTTGCTCAACAGCTTCATCAAATAATTCGAACAACTAAGCCAACTTCTTCTAGTTTTGAAAAAGTTGGCTTTTTTTATACTAGAGAAAAGTTAGCATCACAGAGGTTTGGATATGGGTAAGTTAGTTGAAGGTGTTTGGCATGATGTGTGGTACGACACGAAAGAAAGCGGTGGTAAGTTTGTTCGTGAAGATGCGGGCTTTCGTCATTGGGTAGAGAACAAACCGGGCGCGCAGTTTGAGCCGGAAAGCGGCCGTTATCACTTATACGTATCGTTAGCTTGCCCTTGGGCGCACCGAACCCTTATCTTCCGCGAGCTGAAAGACCTAACCGATCACATTGACGTGACGGTTGTTTGCCCAGACATGATGAGTGAAGGTTGGCAAATGGGGTTACCTGAACCTCTATTTGGCCATACCCGCATGCACCAAATCTACACCCAAGGCAAACCGGACTATTCAGGTCGAGTCACGGTTCCTGTTTTATGGGATAAGAAAACCAACACCATTGTGAGTAACGAGTCGTCTGAAATCATTCGCATGTTTAACTCAGAGTTTAACGAGCTAACGGGTAACACCGATGATTACTACCCGTGGGAGTTGTCCAAGAAGATTGATGAGTGGAATGATTATATCTACCCAAACATCAACAACGGCGTATACCGAACCGGCTTTGCGACAACACAAGAAGCCTACGAAGAGGCGTATGAAGCGTTATTTGAAGCGTTAGATAAAGTGGATGCGCATCTTAGTGAGAAACGTTATTTAGCGGGAGAGCAGATTACTGAAGCGGATTGGCGGTTGTTCACGACCTTGGTTCGATTCGATGCTGTGTATGTGGGTCACTTCAAGTGTAACAAGCAACGAATTGCGGATTACAAACATATCCAAGGTTATCTAAAAGAGCTCTATCAAATAGAGGGTATTAAAGAGACGACGGATTTCTACCACATCAAGCGCCACTACTATTACAGCCATACGGGTATCAACCCGACTCAAGTGGTGCCTAAAGGGCCTGATCTGGATTTAGATTCGCCTCACGGACGTGGTTAGAATCATTAATTAATCCGCTTTTCTTCAGGCGTAAAAAAACCCTAGATAAACATCTAGGGTTTTTGCTTTCTGAAAAAGAAAATTAGTTAACTACTTTTTCTTCAGCTTGCGCAGCTTGGTCTGCTTGGATAGCCGTTAGAGCTACTGTGTAAACGATATCGTCTACTAGAGCGCCACGAGACAAGTCATTTACTGGCTTGCGCATACCTTGAAGCATTGGACCGATAGATACTAGATCTGCTGAACGCTGTACAGCTTTGTAAGTCGTGTTACCCGTGTTTAAGTCTGGGAATACGAATACAGTCGCTTTACCAGCTACTGGAGAGTTAGGCGCTTTAGAAGCGGCTACGTTTTCCATGATTGCTGCATCGTACTGTAGAGGACCGTCGATCACTAGATCAGGACGCTTCTCTTGAGCAAGTTTCGTTGCTTCACGTACTTTATCTACGTCTGCACCCTTACCAGATTCACCAGTAGAGTAAGAGATCATAGCAACGCGTGGGTCGATACCGAATGCCGCAGCAGAATCTGCAGATTGGATAGCGATTTCAGCAAGCTGTTCAGCTGTTGGATCTGGGTTGATCGCACAGTCACCGTATACAAGAACTTGATCAGGCAGAAGCATGAAGAAGATTGAAGATACGATAGAAGCATCAGGAGCAGTCTTGATGATCTGGAACGGAGGAACGATTGTGTTCGCCGTTGTGTGAACAGCACCAGAAACTAGGCCATCAACTTCGCCAGCTTCAAGCATCATAGTACCTAGGAATACTGAATCTTCTAGCTTCTCACGAGCAACAACTTCAGTCATACCTTTAGCGCCACGAAGTTCTACTAGACGAGCTACGTAGTTTTCGCGAACTGATGCAGAATCGATGATCTCAACGCCAGCGCCAAGCTCAACACCTTGCTGTGCTGCAACGCGACGGATTTCTTCAGGGTTACCTAGAAGTACACACGTTGCGATACCGCGCTCAGCACAGATAGCCGCAGCTTTAACTGTACGTGGCTCATCACCTTCAGGAAGAACGATGCGCTTAGCCGCTTTACGAGCAAATTCAGTTAGCTGGTAACGGAATGCTGGTGGGCTTAGACGACGGATGCCTTGAGTACCTTCAGATAGAGAATCAATCCAAGGGCCATCAATGTGGCTTGCAACGTGATCGTTAACGAACTCGATACGCTCTTTATCGTCTGCAGGCACTTCTAGGTTGAAGCTCTGTAGGTTTAGAGACGTCTGCCAAGTGTTACCTTGCGCTTTGAAGATCGGTAGACCTGAAGCGAATGCTGGTGCACAAAGGTTAGCAATGCTTTCTGGAATGTCGTAACCGCCAGTAAGCAGGATTGCGCCAATCTCAACACCGTTTTTCGCAGCAAGAGCCGCAGCAACGATAACGTCAGGACGGTCTGCAGAAGTTACTAGCAGTGAACCTGGTTTGAAGTGCTCAATCATGTGAGGTAGAGAACGTGCACAGAAAGTGATGCTCTTAATACGACGAGTTGAGATTTCACCTTCGTTAACGATTTCAGCGTTAAGGTGCTTAGCCATATCAACCGCACGAGTTGCGATTAGGTCGATGCTCCATGGCACGCAGCCAAGAACACGGATAGGGCTAGAATTGAAGATTTGCATTACTTCAAGGTTCGCTTGCTGAGCGCTGTCTGCATCATCAAAGATTTCAGATAGGTCAGGGCGAGTACGGCCAGCTTCATCAACAGGAGCGTTAAGCTTGTTGATGATTACGCCTTTGATGTTTTTGTTCTTAGTACCGCCGAAGTTAGAACATGCTACTTCGATACGCTCTTTAAGCTGCGTAGGGTTGTCAGTACCAGGAGTCGCAACGAATACGATCTCCGCGCCAAGTGTTTTTGCGATTTCCGCGTTCACTTGGTTAGCAAATGGGTGCTTACGAGTAGGTACTAGACCTTCGATTAGCGTAACTTCTGCGTCTTTGTTGATCTTGTTGTATTGCTCAACAACAGACTCAAGAAGCTCGTCCATTTTTTCGCTACCGATCAAAGCTTCAGCTTTAGTCATTGCGATTGGCTCACCAATCTTAATGTCGCTGTTTGCGCTGATGATAGTAGACGTTAGATCTGGTTGGTTACCACCGCTGCGAGGCTGAGCGATTGGCTTGTAGAAAGAAACACTTACGCCCTTACGCTCCATAGCGCGAAGAACACCCATGCTAACACTAGTAAGACCAACACCAGCGCTTGTAGGGATAAGCATAATAGTACGTGACATTGACGAACACCTTTGACTATTGGAAATAAAAAAAGCTCAACTGCTATTCCCACCGATATTTAAATTGGGGTAGGAATAGAAGTTGAGCCCCATTTTCTTGATATGAAAAACTGACTAGCTTCGAATGAAGCTAGTCAGGAAAATCAATTAAAGACCTGCTAGTTTCGCAGTGTCTTCAGCAATTACTAGCTCTTCGTTAGTAGAGATAACCATTGCAGGGATACGGCTGTTAGCTGTAGTGATAGTACCTTCGCCGCCGAAACGAGCTTTAAGGTTAGCTTCACCGTCAACTTCGATGCCGAAGATGCCTAGGCGGTTTAGAACCATTTCACGGATTGGGCCAGAGTTTTCGCCGATGCCGCCAGTGAAAGTGATTGCGTCTAGACGACCTTCTAGAGTCGCAGTGTAACCAGCTACGTACTTAGCTAGACGGTGACAGAACACGTCCATTGCACGAGTTGCTTCTTCTTTCTCACCGTAGTTGTCTTCAACGAAACGACAGTCAGAAGTCACTTCAGTTAGACCAGCAAGACCAGACTCTTTAGTTAGCATGTTGTTGATTTCTTCAACAGAGTAACCAAGTGCGTCGTGTAGGTGGAAGATGATTGCAGGGTCTAGGTCACCACAACGAGTACCCATTACAAGACCTTCAAGAGGAGTAAGACCCATAGAAGTGTCTACAGATTTACCGTTCTTGATTGCACATACAGAAGCGCCGTTACCTAGGTGACAGTTGATGATGTTAACTTCTTCAACTGGCTTGTTTAGTAGGCCTGCAACTTCACGAGTGATGAATAGGTGAGAAGTACCGTGCATGCCGTAACGACGGATGCCGTGCTCTTTGTACAGGTTGTACGGTAGAGCGTATAGGTAAGACTCAGAAGGCATTGTTTGGTGGAACGCAGTGTCAAAAACAGCAACGTTTTGTAGACCAGGGAAGTTCTGTTGAGCCGCTTCGATACCGATAAGGTGAGCAGGGTTGTGAAGAGGTGCGAAAGTCGCAGCGTCTTGAATACCCTTAAGAACTTCATCAGTGATAAGTGCAGAAGAAGTGAACTGCTCGCCACCGTGTACGATACGGTGACCGATAGCGCCAAGGTTAGCTTTAAGCTCAGGCTTAGAAGCAAGAATAGTTTCTACCATGAAAGATAGTGCTTCTACGTGAGCTGCGCCCGCGCCTAGTTGTGCTTCATGCTTGCCATCAAGTTTCCACTTCATACGAGCTTCTGGAAGACCTAGACACTCAGCAAGACCAGTTAGGTGCTCTGCACCTGTTTCTGCATCAACAACAGCGAATTTAAGAGAAGAACTACCACAGTTTAAAACTAAAACTAGCTTAGACATTAATGACTACCTGTTTATTTTTCTGATCGAAATCAGTTAAGGATGAAAATTAATCTCAAGAATAGTCGAAGCACATAGGCTTGCGTACTAACCTTGGTCAAAAAAACGTTAATTTCCGTATAAAGTGAAAGCGCTCTTTATCAAAAAGAGGCTTGTGCATTCCTTGCAGAAGTCTTCTCAAAGTTGCTTAAATTGTAAATAAGGGCAACAATGAGATTGAGGTCTGCAAATAATAGCGATATTGTGCAAATATAACAAAAAAATTTGAAAGAATATTATTTTTCGTCAAATTTTTGTGTTTTTAGTTGATGATTTCAACTTTTTTTTAATGGGAGACTCATATGAGCAATAGAGTTGGTTTAGCTAGTAGTTTAAAAGATGGCCAAAAGTACATGGATCTCTGGCCCGTCCGAAAAGAGTTAAACGCGATCTTCCCAGAACAACGCATTATTAAAGCGACCCGTTTTGGCGTGAAAGTGATGCCTGCGATTGCCGCTATCAGTGTTCTTACACAAATGGTCTTTAATAATTACCAAGCGATGCCACAGGCTGTGGTTATGGCTTTGTTTGCGATCAGCTTGCCGCTACAAGGTATGTGGTGGTTGGGCAATCGCTCAAATACACAACTTCCGCCGGCGCTAGTATCGTGGTACCGCGAACTGCATGAAAAGATCACTGAAACGGGTTTTGCGTTAGAGCCTATGAAGCCGCGCCCTCGCTATAAAGAATTGGCAATCATTTTAAATCGTGCCTTTCGTCAGTTAGATAAATCCTCAATGGAGCGTTGGTTCTAAAGAATCCCAGCTCTCCCTCTTGTCTGAGAACAACTATTCATCTTCTATAGCTTGTTCTCAGATTTGCTCCTCTTTTTGTTACCTCGCTTACTTTCCGTTTAGCTTACCTGTCCTTATTCACTTGGTTTCTTACCTTCCTCCGAAGTCAATATAACCTTTCTCACATAACTCGAGCCTTGTTGCATTTTTGTTAAATATCACTTCAAGTTATCAATGGTTACTGGTAATAATGTCAATAGTGATTTTGATGTTGTTCTCTTTGAGCGAGTAATGACGGGTAGAGCTTGATTCAGGGAGCGATAATGAGTTCTGTAAGAAAGGTATTGGCAGCGGTTTTAAGTTGCTTGATGTTGCTATGGACTGGCAATGCAATGGCAAACGTTGCCAAAGTGTCGGTTTCACAAGTTGTTGACCATCCAGATCTGAATGCGACACGTTTAGGGCTTCTTGAAGGATTGAGAGCCAATGGTTATGAACCCGGTAAGAACTTAGAATTCTCCTATGAAATGGCGAATGGTAACCCGGCTCAGGCAGCCAAGATTGCCAGAGAGCTCGTCAGTGAAAATCCACATGTACTTGTTGGTATCGCGACACCGACTTCACAAGCCTTAGTGTCGGCGACTCGCTCGATTCCTATCGTGTTTACCGCGGTTACGGATCCTATCGGCGCTAGGCTCGTTAAACAATTAGAAAAGCCGGGGCGTAATGTCACGGGGCTTTCTGACTTATCTCCGATCACTCAGCATGTGTCATTAATCAAAGAACTGCTCCCTGAAGCTAATTCAATCGGTGTAGTTTACAACCCAGCAGAAGCAAATGCCGTTGCGTTAGTTGGGTTATTGAGAAAGGCAACTCGAGATTTCGGTTATACACTTCACACCGAAAAAGCGCTGACTGTTGACGATGTCGAAGCAAAAGCAGAATCCATTGCTAAGAAGTCCGATGTTATCTATGCCTTGACCGATAATACGGTTGCAAGCGGCATGGAGGGTCTTATCAAAGCGGCTAACCATGCAGATACGCCAGTCGTCGCAGGCGCCACATCTTATGTCGGAAAGGGAGCGATTGCGGGTTTAGGTCTAGATTATTATGATGTTGGGGTTCAGACCGCGGATTATGTCGCAGCCATTTTGGAAGGACAGAAGCCCGGGAAGTTGAGTGTCAAAACTGCGCAGAGCTCTCAGCTGGTGGTCAACCTAGATGCTGCTCGTGAGCTTGGCGTGACAGTGCCTCAATCTGTGATTGAGCGTGCGGTCATTAGCCGGTGAATTGAGTTTGGTGTTAGGTGAGCTAATAGGCCATAAGTCATATTATTAACAGCATTGAAATGGGCTCAGATAACAAACTCACCTGCTCTATATGTTGGCGCTTCTCTATTTTATTCATTTGTAAGCGGTTATTTGACCGTTAGGTGTGTCGTTAATATCAATTTACATTATTTTACGTCGAGCGAATTGCCGATTAATGTAATAATATTAATGGGGAAAATGAAAATAGCTGAACGCTAAGAGCACATTATATGAAAGTAAATAGGCACTTTAGCCTAACCTTTGTTTTCGGGTTTCCCGCTGTGATCGCCGCGATGTTACTTGGCCTAATAGGAAAGAATCATTTTGACGCGGTAGAAAAAGATATCAGTAGTGAGTTTCATCGTATTGAAGATGTGTTCAAAAGAACCACAAAAGTGGCGACAGCCCTAGACTACAGCTTCTCCAACTATTATAAATCAGGAAACCCTCTCTTTCTTGATCACAACAAACATGTTGTGGATGGTCTTTGCCAAATCTGGCCTATTGATGTATTGCTACTTGCCGACGGTAAAACCTCAGACATTCCCTCTGTCGATATCGACTATATGCTAATTGGTCAAGAGTCTCTTTGTTCTGAAAGCAGTGATAGTTATAAGAGCGCGTCAGAAAAAATAGCGTTAGCTCCTATTCTTTCATTTTTATCCCAGCTTGATGAATACCATGCCGGCGTGCACTTTATTGATACGAGCGGCTATGTGATCTCTTCACCTGAAGGTTTTGCCAAAGGGCTGAGCAAAGAGTTACTCTCGACCATAAAGAGTCGTCCTTATTGGCAGAAAACAGCCAACAACCCTGACCAACTTACCCTTTCAGGCCCTGGTTATCGTTTTGATTCCCTTGACCGTATAATCAGTATGACGATCCCTGTATTCCATAAAGGCGTTCACCAAGGGATGCTGTCGGTGGATATTAATGCTGACAAGCTGCTCGCAAACTCGAATGAGCATCTTGCAGGTCGGATCGATATCATTGATACCACTTTAGCGACTCCGGTAGATTCTGCGGCTTTTTATCACGAGATCAAACTGGATGGTGTCTCGTCTCACCATGCGATGTATTACAAATTAGACATCGCGAAAGAGGTTGAGCACTTTTTCGTCTACGAGAAAGACAGCCTTATTGTTGCCATCATTGTGTATCTGTTCTCAGTAACCATCTTCTTCTACGTCAATTCCAATATTGAACGTGGTTACTTCAAAGATCTCGCAGCCAAAGACCCTATGACAGGGTTATTGAATCGTCGTGGCTTAGAAGCGTTCTGGCGCAGTGTAGAGCACGATCAACTGTTTGCATTAACCGTCTTCGATATTGATGATTTTAAGTCAATTAACGACACCTACGGCCACGATAAGGGGGATGATGTGATTCGTTATATGTCGCGTCAGATCAGCAACAGTATTCGAAGCAGTGACGTTGCAGCACGGTTTGGCGGTGAAGAGTTTGTCGTTTATATGAAAGGCGAAGATCGTGAAACTTTGATGAGAACATTAGAGCGAGTGAAGAATGCGATTTGTTCCACTTCAGCCGACATTATTCCAAATGGATTTACGGTGTCTGGCGGTGTCTGCATTGTTGAAACTGAGCAAAGTAAACTTAACTTCGATGAGATATTTAAGTACGCCGATGAAAAGCTGTACGTGGCTAAGACGACGGGCAAAGACCGTCTTAAATTTTAACCACGTTATTGAATCGATGCTTTGTATGAAAATGAGAATGAAAATGAAAGAGGGAAGAGCGAACGTGTCTACCAAGCAAAGCTTATTTGCACCGGTAAACACGTTTGTAGCGTTGGGTATTTAACCCTAAACATAATCTTAAACAGGTTGGCGGCGTTCTTCTTGATAACGCTGAAGGCGTTCTACAATCGGTGGCGCCTTTTTGAAAGTACGAATTTCTTTAAACAGTTCGTTCGCTTCAGGGTAGCCTTTACTTAGATAAACAAACCACTGCTTCACTCTATTGGGGTAGTACATGCCTTTGTCCCCTTTAATTTGAAACTCTGAATAGCGCAGCAAAAGTTCAATGACTTTATCCCACGGCATTTTCTGGTGGTTGTGCTTAACGACGTTACCAAGGTTTGGAATATTGAAAGCACCACGGCAGACCATTAATGAATCGACGCCTGTTGCTTCTATGCAATCTTGACCATCTTGATAGTTCCAGATCTCCCCATTAGCAATCAACGGCAGAGATGTTTTTTCTCTTATTTGATTGATGAAATCCCATTTGATTTCGCTGGCTTTATAGCCGCCAACTTTGGTTCTTGCATGCACGGTGAGTTCGTCAGCTTTGGCTTGTTCGATGGCATCGACGATTTCAAAGCACTCTTCCGGATGCTCCCAACCTAATCGAATCTTTGCGGACACAGGAATGTGTGCCGGTACCGCTTCTCGACAGGCGTTCACCACTTGATAGATGAGCTCTGGCTCTTTTAGCAATGAAGCGCCACCATTACTTTTGTTGACCGCTTTTGCTGGGCAACCAAAATTAAGATCGATCCCTTTCGCGCCTAAGCTAGCAGCTTGAAAAGCATTCTCGGCCATCCAATTTGGGTGTTGCCCTAGAAGTTGGAGATGGATTGGCACACCAGCCATGGTCTGAGAGCCTTGATGTAGCTCAGGGCAAATACGGTGGAACACATGCGGGGGAAGAAGTTGATCTACGACGCGCACAAACTCTGTCACACAGAGATCGTAATCATTAATCTCTGTGAGAATTTCACGCATTAGGTGGTCTAGAACGCCCTCCATAGGGCCAAGTATTACGCGCATGTTGCTTTACCAAAACTGAATGAACCGAAAAATTCGAGGCGTGATTGTACGGTGTGCTTACAGAATTGTCACTATGAGTGTGGTGCATGTCTTAATGATGGTTTCGTCTCTTAATAGCGACATCTTTGGGAGGATGGCGTTATAATATCGAAAATGCCCAATATCCAGAGCTTTCATGACATATCAATTATTAAGCCTACCAGAATCAATCACTGACATTACTCAGCAGTTTATGGAAGGTGCAATCCTTGCCTCTAACTTAGCGACCAAACCACTCGATCCAGAAGAGTGGCTGGTTATCGTTGCGCCTGAAGCGGGTAAAGAGCTGGTAAAAACGGTGACAGAACAGATTAATCACCAGCACAACCTGATTCAGCGTAATGAATACCTATTAACAGACGTACTGGCTGAAGGTGACTTTAACGAACAGTTCGCTGATTTTTCTGAAGGCTTCATGATGGTTTGGCCAACAGTGGAAGAGCAGTGGCAGAGCGTGACAGTCGCGGATGGTACTCTGCGCATGTTGCAAGCGCTCTTAACCACCTTGATGCTTGCGATTGATGAAGAGCAAACTCAACAACAAATGATCGCTGCAGGGCTTACTAACCCACCATCGCTTGCCGATTTAGTGGGTCAAGTCGATCTGATGATCTCAGAAGTGGCAATGGCAGCGGATGAAGCTATGTTGGGCAATAAGTCCCAGAGCGTGAACCCGTTTAAAGACATCGGTCGAAACGACCTTTGCCCTTGTGAAAGCGGCAAGAAGTTTAAACAATGCTGCGGTAAAAGCAGCTAATCACGGCTTGTTGAGCAACTTAGTTTGTGTGAATAACAGACTCTCTTAATATGTTCAAAAGCTTAAGTAATAAAAAAGTCGACCTCGTGGTCGACTTTTTTGTTGTCCAAGTGTCAACGGCTTACTGTTAGTCGTTTTTCGACTTCACAAATTGAGAAATAACCACAATACCGAAAGCAACCAAGTTACCTGCAAAGATAATTACTAGCCACTGAGGCATAGAAAGATCGAAGAACTGCCACACAACCTTGCTGCAATCGCCGTAAGCCTCAAACATCCACGGAGCCCATTGGTTTAAAGGTGCCCAGCTAGGGAAGGTTACGAATAAGTCGCAGGTTGCGAAAGGGGACGGATTGAACTGGTAATCGACGTGCTCTAAAGCAAGCATCAAACCTTTGTATGCGCCAAATCCCCAGCTAGCAAGGCCTAACCAGCGTGATATTGGGTTATTCGGGGCAATCGCACCAATCATGGCGGCAACACCGATAGCGAGCATAGCAACGCGCTCATAGATACACATCACGCAAGGACCAAGCATCATCACGTGTTGGAAGAAGAGAGCGCACGCTTCAAAAAAGACAATAAAAGCCAGCAGTAAAAGCCAAGATAAACGTCCCTTAGAGAAGTCTTTAAGCATTGCAAAAAAGTTCACGAATTTAATCCCGTCTATAAAATAAAAAAGCCCTGATTACTCAGAGCTTTTTATCTTGGATAAGTTTCCTAATCAACTAATATTTTTGATTAGTTAGTTATAGTTATTGTGGTTTGCGACACAGTGTTTAGCTTAGTGACCACCAGAGATAACTGGAGCGACGACTTCACCAGTGCGTTGAATGATCCAACCAGCATCGTAGAACCATGCTGTCATTGGCTCTACGATGAACACAATGCCTGCTAGGCCAACCAGTGCCAATACGATGGTGTATGGCAGCGCCATGATAACCATGCGACCGTAAGACAATCGAATTAACGGAGCAAGTGCTGATGTTAATAGGAATAGGAATGCAGCTTGGCCATTTGGTGTAGCAACAGAAGGTAGGTTAGTACCAGTGTTGATAGCAACAGCAAGTAGGTCAAACTGGTCACGAGTGATAATGCCTTCAACCAGTGCAGTTTTCACTTCGTTGATGTAAACCGTACCTACGAATACGTTATCTGAAACCATCGACAAGATACCGTTGGCAACATAGAAGAGTGCGAGCTGTGCGCCTTTATCTTCAACGTGAAGTACAGCATCGATTACTGGCTTAAATAGAGCTTGGTCGATGATTACAGCAACAACCGCGAAAAAGACGGCAAGAAGTGCGGTAAATGGCAGTGCTTCTTCAAAGGCTTTACCCATTGAGTGCTCTTCGATAACGCCAGTAAATGCCGTTGCCAAGATGATCACTGAAAGGCCAATCAAACCTACTTCAGCAACGTGAAGTGCAAGGCCGACGATAAGCCAAACTGCGATTGCACTTTGAACCCATAGTTTTGCTACGTCTTGCTTTGTGCGGTTTGCACGTTCTTTGTTGTCAAACTCAACTAAGATTTGGCGAACATTCATTGGTAGTTGAGCACCGTAACCAAACACTTTGAATTTCTCGACAAGTGCACAAGTTAAAATACCGCAGAAGAAAACAGGTAGTGTTACTGGCAGCATACGGATGATAAATTCACCGAACTCCCAACCTGCTTGCTTAGCAATTACCAAGTTTTGTGGTTCACCTACCATGGTCATTACACCACCCAGTGCTGTACCCACACCAGCGTGCATTAGTAGTGAACGTAGGAAAGCACGGTAGTTTTCTAGGTCATCACGAGTTAGCTCTGAGATCTCTTCATCATGAGTATGATCGTGCGAAGACGTTGTGCCCTTGCCTGATGCAACCTTGTGGTAGATAGAGTAGAAGCCGACCGCAACGCTAATAACTACGGCGATTACTGTTAGTGCATCTAGGAATGCTGATAAGAAAGCGGCAGCAACACAGAAGGCAACGGAGAGTAAAATTTTAGATTGGATGCCAAGCAAGATCTTCGTGAAAATGAACAAAAGCAGTTCTTTCATGAAGTAAATGCCAGCAACCATGAATACGAGCAAGAGTAATACAGGAAGGTTTGCTTGCAGCTCGTGATAAACCATTTCTGGTTTGGTCATGCCAATGGCGACTGCTTGAATAGCTAATAGACCACCCGGTTGAAGTGGGTAGCATTTGAGAGCCATAGCTAGAGTGAAAATAAACTCAACCACCAATAGCCAGCCCGCAACAAATGGGTCAACTAGGAAGAAAACAAACGGGTTGATGATTAAAAAGGAAATGATGGCAAGTTTATACCAATCAGGAGCTTTACCAAGGAAGTTCTTGATAAAAGCGTTTCCGAGAGACATCGGCATGTTAATACTCTTTTATGTTGATTATGAATAGACAAGCAATACAACATTTTGAGAATCGAGCTATAGAAATTGTTAAAAACTATGACTAACAGTGACTTAGAAAAACTACATTCCATGTAATGTTCTGTGGTCTTGCCAAGTCACTCCCTTAGAAACTCAAGCACTGCTTATTTTTGAGCGCAACTTTACTCTTAGATAACATTTAGTCAACAGGAAAAGCCCTGTAGCCCTAAAAATACCTCTTTTTTGTTGAGAAACGCGATCAAAGTAGCGCAAGCATACCACTTAAAATGTGATAAAAACCGACTAGAATCAATATTTCAGCGAAATGATTGAAAATTACAGAATAACGACGGCTTATATATGATTATTACAACTTAATATTGCAAATTAATAGCTTTAAAAATATGACCAATCCCATTGATTTTAAAGAAAAATTGTTGTGTTAACGGTTTGTTTAAATGGTGGTTTAGAGTCGCTTGCTTTACAAACCTGAGGTGCAAACGTGTGCTGAACTTTAGAGTTATAACTCTAACGGTGTTTAGGGGGAGTAAAATTTTTGAGGGTGTTTCCGCTAGGTGTGAACTAGTGGTATGATGAGTAAATTAGAACAGAATAATTAAATTGGATTGAAGTGTAGATGGTCATTAAGGCGAAGAGCCCGGCAGGATTTGCAGAGAAGTATATCATTGAAAGTATTTGGAATGGCCGTTTCCCTCCAGGTTCTATCTTGCCCGCAGAGCGTGAGCTTTCTGAGCTGATTGGTGTTACACGTACTACGCTTCGTGAAGTACTACAACGTCTTGCTCGTGATGGTTGGTTGACAATCCAACATGGCAAACCAACTAAAGTTAACCAGTTTATGGAAACCTCAGGTCTTCATATCCTTGATACGCTAATGACGTTGGACGTTGATAACGCAAGCAAAATGGTAGAAGACCTGCTTGCTGCTCGTACTAATATCAGCCCGATCTTTATGCGTTATGCATTCAAAGCAAACAAAGAAGCTTCAGAGCGTACTATCAGTAACGTGATTGAATCTTGTGAAGCGCTACTTGCGGCACCAACTTGGGATGAGTTCCTAGAATCGTCGCCATACGCTGACAAGATCAAACAAGCGGTAAAAGAAGATTCAGAAAAAGATGAAGCGAAACGTCAGACGATCTTAATCGCGAAGACTTTCAACTTCTATGATTACATGCTTTTCCAACGTTTGGCATTCCACTCAGGCAACCAGATTTACGGCCTGATCTTTAACGGTGTGCGTAAACTTTATGACCGTATCGGTAGCTACTACTTCTCTAACCCAGAAGCACGACGTTTAGCGATGGACTTTTATAAAGAGTTGTTCATTATCTGTGAAAGTGGCGAGCGCGAAACTTTGCCATTAGTGATTCGTAACTACGGTATCGCAAGTGCACAAGTTTGGAATGAAATGAAAACGACATTGCCGACGAACTTCACTGAAGACGACAGCTAAGCCATAGGTTTACTATTGTTGTTCCTGTTTAGTCAGTGACGTAAAGAAAACGAAAAAGCGGCGAGATAATTCAATTATCTCGCCGCTTTTTATTTATCTGTCGTTACTAGAAAATTATCAGTGGGTCAGTTACTTACCTATGACGAGTAATTTATCTATGTGTAGCAACTTAAAATTTATCTAGGAGTAGTAACTTAACCCGCAAACTCTTCTGAGTCTGGACGGTTGGTAAATTGCACACCGTTTAGAAAATCGCAAAGTAGTTGGTCTTCACACACTTTGTAGTTTTTGTTTTCTGGCTTGCGGAAGTAAGCGCCGATTTCGTACTTGCTCAAGCTAATGCCAACCACTTCTAGTACGTCCAAAACATCTTCTGCTTTCATGTTTAATGCGATACGAAGCTTCATGAAGATCATGTTGTTCGTCAGTGCAACTTCAGGTTTAGGTTGCTCGCCTTCTTTTTTGCCACGCTTAAGGTTGATGAAACCATTTAGGAATACCGCTAACTCTTTATCTTTCATCTTAGAGCATGACTTGTCGTTGTCATCTTTTAGCCAGTTAATCACTTGGTCATGAGCAACAGTCACATCAGCTTGTTCGATAGCTTTGATGATTTGTGCATTTTTAAGGTTTAGTGCGTGTTGAATACGACGCAAGATTTCGTTGTTAGTCACTGGGGATTCCTAAAAAGGGTTTTAGAGTAAAGAGGTGTTGGTTTAGCCTATTTTTGTCGACGAACCAATTTCTACTCTACATAGCATAGTTGACGGCGACTCTAACAGAGAACGCTAATTTTCGGTAGATATAAAAAATCCCCAATGCTGATTAACTCTTTCAAGTCAAAAATGCATTAGGGATTTAGTGATGGGTGCTTGTTATCTGACTGGAGTCAGAATTACATTACACGCATACCAGGTTGAGCACCTTCGTGTGGCTCAAGGATCCATAGGTCGCTGCCGCCAGGGCCCGCTGCTAGGATCATGCCTTCAGACATACCAAACTTCATCTTACGAGGTTTTAGGTTTGCTACCATTACAGTTAGCTTGCCTTCTAGCTCTTCAGGTTTGTATGCTGATTTGATACCAGAGAATACTTGGCGAGTCTCACCACCGATGTCTAGTTGGAACTTCAGTAGTTTGTTCGCTTTTGGTACTTCTTCACAAGAGATGATACGAGCGATACGCATGTCTACTGCTGCAAAGGCATCGAACTCAATCTCGTCTGCGATTGGCTCTTTGTCTAGCTCAGTTTGGCTTGCTTGCTCTTTTTCAGTTTCTGCTTTTTCTTTCGCTGCTGCTTCAGCGGCTGCATCTTCTTTAGAAGACTCAACCATTGCTTCCACTTTCTTAGGGTCAATGCGGTTGAATAGCGCTTTGAACTTAGTGATCTCGTGATCAGTTAGCGGAGTAGCAATCGCTTCCCACGTTAGCTCTTCGTTTAGGAAAGCTTCAGTGCGAGCTGCAAGCTCTGGCATCACTGGTTTCAGGTAAGCCATCAGTACGCGGAATAGGTTAATACCTACAGAAGAAACTTGTTGAAGCTCAGCTTCTTTGCCTTCTTCTTTTGCAAGAACCCAAGGTGCTTTTTCGTCGATGTACTGGTTAGCTTTATCCGCTAGTGCAGTGATTTCACGGATAGCACGGCTGAATTCACGAGTTTCGTATAGCTCACCGATACGCTCAGCAGCAGCAACGAATTCGTTGTATAGCTCAGGCTCTGCAAATTCAGCAGCTAGCTTGCCTTCAAAACGCTTAGTAATGAAGCCAGCGTTACGAGAAGCTAGGTTAACAATCTTGTTTACTACGTCAGCGTTTACACGTTGAGTGAAGTCTTCAAGGTTAAGATCTAAGTCATCGATGCGGCTGTTTAGTTTAGCAGCGTAGTAGTAACGTAGACACTCAGGGTCTAGGTGGTTTAGGTACGTGCTTGCTTTGATGAATGTGCCTTTCGACTTAGACATCTTCGCACCGTTCACTGTTACGTAGCCGTGTACGAATACGTTGTTTGGCTTACGGAAACCTGCGCCGTCTAGCATTGCTGGCCAGAATAGGCTGTGGAAGTAAACAATGTCTTTACCGATGAAGTGGTAAAGCTCAGTTGTGCTGTCTTTCTTCCAGTATTCATCGAAGTTTAGATCGTCACGTTTGTCACATAGGTTCTTGAAAGAAGCCATGTAGCCAACAGGTGCGTCTAGCCATACGTAGAAGAACTTGTCTTTTTCGCCTGGGATTTCAAAGCCGAAGTAAGGTGCATCACGTGAGATATCCCACTGTTGCAGACCAGACTCAAACCATTCCTGCATTTTGTTTGCAGTTTCATTCTGTAGAGAGCCAGAACGAGTCCACTCTTTAAGCATGCTTTCGAACTGAGGTAGGTCGAAGAAGAAGTGCTCAGAGTCTTTCATTACTGGAGTTGCGCCAGAAACCGCTGATTTAGGGTTAATTAGCTCAGTTGGGCTGTATGTCTCACCACAGTTATCACAGTTATCACCATACTGGTCTTCTGACTTACACTTAGGGCAAGTACCTTTTACGAAGCGGTCTGGTAGGAACATCTCTTTCTCAGGATCGAAAAGCTGAGAAATAGTGCGGCTAGAAATGAAGCCGTTCTTTTTAAGTTCTAAGTAGATGTGAGAAGCCAGTTCACGGTTCTCTTCGCTGTGTGTGCTGTGGTAGTTATCAAAGCTGATATCAAAGCCAGCGAAGTCTTTTTGGTGCTCTTCACTAACAGCAGCGATCATCTCTTCTGGCGTGATACCCATCTGTTGAGCTTTAAGCATAATTGGCGTGCCGTGAGCATCGTCAGCACAGATGAAGTTTACAGTGTTGCCACGTAGACGCTGGTATCGAACCCAGATATCAGCTTGGATATGCTCAAGCATATGGCCAAGGTGAATAGAGCCGTTAGCGTACGGAAGCGCACAAGTTACCAAAAGTTGTCTTGGATCAGTTGCCATACTTAATAATTCGCTTTTTTGATAGGTATAAATTTGAGAGGTAATACTACTTTATAACGTGTGATACGCCAAGGTATCAGACTAAGGATTCCCCTAGTTTTTTAGGGGTTCAGTCTTCATCTCGTGGGTGATAGCATAAATAAAAAAAGGAGTCCCAATGCGTAACTTTACTTCTAAGCAAGATTTCTGTTCATGGTTGAATGAGTTCGAGTCACCAATCCTCATCCCAGAGTGGGCGCTACACCAAAATATTGTATCGGTTGATCCGCGTGGATCATTTGTTATCACCTTACCTTTTGCCGCTAATCAGCTTGCGGTTGAATTGGAACAGTGGATTCACTCTCAGATTGAACAACAGCTTGTTAGCGCTTTTCAGTTTGAAGTGAAGGTGAAGCCGTCTGCGTTAGAAACCACGGTTGCGACACCATTGAAGGGGGTGAAGAACATCATCGCCGTGACATCTGCAAAGGGTGGGGTGGGTAAATCGACCACTTCAGTCAACCTTGCTTTGGCTTTATCTAAGTCTGGTTCAAAAGTGGGTTTGTTGGATGCGGATATCTATGGTCCTTCTGTACCTATGATGCTTGGCCAATTAGATGCGAAACCAGAAGTCCAGAATAACAAGTGGATGATGCCAATCGAAGCGCACGGTATTTTCACTCACTCTATCGGTTATCTTGTGTCGAAAGATGACGCTGCGATTTGGCGCGGTCCAATGGCGGCCAAGGCTTTAGGTCAGCTTGTTAACGAAACCGTATGGCCAGAGTTGGATTATCTAGTTATTGATATGCCACCGGGCACGGGCGATATTCAGCTGACGTTATCGCAACAGATCCCAGTGACCGCGGCTGTAGTGGTGACCACTCCTCAAGATTTGGCGCTAGCGGATGCACGTAAAGGCGTAGCGATGTTTGATAAGGTGAGTGTGCCAGTCGCAGGCTTAGTTGAAAACATGAGCTATCATATTTGTAGTCACTGTGGTGAGAAAGAGCATATCTTTGGTGCTGGTGGTGCCGAAGCTATGTCAGAAGAGTTTTACCTCGATATTTTGGCACAGATCCCTCTTCATATTGATGTGCGAGAAGATATCGATGCAGGTTGCCCGACGGTGATTCGTCGTCCAGATAGTGAACATACACGTCACTACTTAGAGCTTGCAGAGAATGTGGCTGCGAAGATGTTCTGGACCGGCAAGGCGAGACCAGAAGCGATTAACTTCTCTATGGTTGAATAGCGCAAGTTAATCACAAAGTCGTTTAAATATAGTTTGGATTAGATAAACAGCGGTGGATTTAAGTCAATATCCATTGGGCTTGTGCAAATAGTTGTAGGCAAGTTATTTGAAAGCAAACGATTGCATTCATTAAATGCATTGATATCATCAATTTGACTGCAATTAGCTAAAATGGCGACTAGAATCTATGTGCTTTAGCCCCTATAATCAGGCGGTTTATCTCTTCCCACCACCAAACCATATCGGGTGCAAAATTAATGTCTGATAATAATCAATGTGTCATCGTAGGTATCGCTGGCGCTTCAGCTTCAGGAAAAAGTCTGATTGCTAGTACAATTTATAATGAATTGCGCGAAAAAGTAGGCGACCATCAAATTGGTGTTATCACGGAAGATTGCTATTACAGCGACCAAAGCCACTTGAGTATGGAAGAGCGTGTTAAAACTAACTACGATCACCCAAATGCACTAGATCATGATCTTTTATGTGAACATCTACAGCAGCTAATGAGTGGCAACGCCGTAGAAGTTCCTGAATACAGCTACACAGAGCACACACGTACTTCTGAAACGACTACACTTACTCCAAAGAAAGTGATCATTTTAGAGGGTATTCTGCTTCTAACAGACCCGCGTCTTCGTAAACTAATGCACGCAAGTGTGTTTATGGATACACCATTAGACATCTGTCTATTACGCCGTGTTAAGCGTGATGTAGAAGAGCGTGGTCGTACAATGGACACTGTACTTAAGCAATACCAAGAAACAGTACGTCCAATGTTCATGCAGTTTATCGAGCCTTCAAAACAACATGCAGACATCATCGTTCCTCGTGGTGGTAAAAACCGTATTGCGATTGATGTGCTAAAAGCGCACATTGCGAAGTTGTTGAAGTCTTAATCGAATAAAATTTTGCCTAAGTGACTCACTTAGCTTTATTTTTTACCGAATCAGTGGCACTTTTATAGTGCCACTTTCTTTTGGAATCTAAGCAAGGAATATGCGGATGAAGAAACTACTCATTTTCATAGCTGTACCAGTGTTTGTTGTCGTTGCAGCAATTCTGGCACTAGTGCTGTTAGTGAATCCCAACCAATTTAAGCCATTAATTGTCGAACAAGCCCAAAAATACACAGGCCTAGAGCTAGTGATCGAGGGTGATATCAGCTGGCAATTCTTCCCATCCATTGGCTTTGAACTTGGTCAAACTGAATTACGCAACCCTGAAGGTTTTACGCAACCTAACCTATTTAAGGTTGATACCGTTGGCGTTGACGTTTCGGTTACTCCGCTATTTAGCAACCAACTAGAGATCGGCAACATTACTCTAGATGGTGCAGAATTCTATTTAGAAACGCTTAAAGATGGTCGCAAGAACATTGATGCACTAACGCAAGCGTCAGCGCCTGCAGCAGGCACAAGTTCTGAATCAGCGCCTGCCCCTCAAGAGCAAACTACCACAGACGCATCGGGTTGGACGATCAACCTTGCAGGCGTAACTGTATCAAACGCATTGTTTGAAATGGACGACAAGCAAGCGGGTTCATTCACTAAGCTATACGATGTGTCTTTGAATCTTTCTGAGTTTGCCGTTGATACATGGACAACCGCGACATTTGCGGCTTCTGGTGAGAACAATCAACAGAAGTTCTCTGCACAAGGCAGTGCAGAATTCAAATTAGCTGAAGGCTTTGCAAGTTACGCACTTCGTAATATCGACTTAAACGCTAAGTTCAATGATCCAGCGACGTCGATTGAGTCAGCAAAAATTGGCTTGAATACGTTTGAGTTCGATAAGGTAAACCAACTGACTTACGCTGTAATCGGTAATGCAGCTGGCCTTGACCTTGATCTTAAAGGTGGCGGTGAACTTACTGTTGATAGCGCGATTTCAAAAGTAACGCTGAACAAGTTAACGTTAGACTCAACATTCAAAGGCGACACGCTTCCTCAGTCTCCAATGAAAGTCGACATGCTGTCTGACTTAAGCTTCGATCTTAACAAGAGCCACCTGAGCTTTGTGTTAGAGAAGCTACAAGCTAACGCTATTGCATTAGACGGTAAAGCAGACGTAATCATATCTGAAATACCAAAGGTTCGTTTCTCTCTTCATAGCCCGAATATTGATTTAGATGAATTCTTAGGCTTAGGCAATACAACAGAAACAGCGAGCACAGCGCCTTCTGGTTCTGCTGGTGGTTCAACGTCAAGTTCTGGTAGTTCAGATCCAGCTAAAGAAGTGGAACCTGATCTGTCGGCTCTGAAAACGTTAGACGTGAAAGGTGACATCACGATTGATAAGTTCAAGGCGAACAACGCGAAGATGCAGAATGTTAAAACCGCATTTTCGGTTAACCGTGGTATCGCAGAGCTAACCTCATTCACCTCGAATCTTTACCAAGGTTCTATTTCTGCTACTGCAAAGTTAGACGCTCGTAAAACACCAGCGACTTACACGGCTAAGAAGAAAATCAAAGGCGTGAAAGTACAACCGTTACTGGTTGATGTTGCAGATAACGATATGCTGGAAGGTACCGGTAATATTGATGTCAACGTGAAAGGTAAGAGTCTAACTCCGACGGGTATCAAGAAAAACCTAGTCGGTACTATCGCGATTAACTTTGAAGATGGTGCAGTTAACGGCATCAACGTAGCTCAACTGATTCGAGAAAACTACGCTAAGATCAAGGGCGAGAAAGTTGAAAGCACAAATGAAGCTCAAAAAACGGACTTCAGTGCAATGAAAGCGACGCTGAAAGTGGATAAAGGTTGGGTTTCAACTAACGACTTATCAGCACAGTCGCCACTGTTACGTGTGACAGGTCAAGGTAAAGCAAACTTCATCAATGAAACGGTCGACTTCCTTGTGCGTACATCAATTGTGGGTTCACTTGAAGGTCAGGGCGGTAAGAGCATCGACGACCTGAAAGATGTGACTATCCCAATTAAGGTAACAGGTCAGTGGGCAGCCCCGAAATTTGCACTTGTTTTTGATGATGTATTGAAACAGAAAGCACAGAAAGAAATTGACCGTGGTGTGAACAAGCTAACGGACAAGATCAAAGACGAGAAAACCAAAGAAGCCGTAGATGGTTTATTGAAAGGTTTCTTTAACTAAACGTTTTTAACTCGTATATAAAAGAAGCGCCATTCCTATTGTAGGAGTGGCGCTTTTGTTTGGATGCTTATAATACTTTCGAGAGATTCCCTATGACACTCGTCCCTCGCTCTAGGGAATGACGATAGGCCGTCGTCCTTTGTTCAAGAGCGTAACGGCCTAGTGGTCGTCATCCTCGAGAGGGAAGAATGACCGAGTCGGGGATCTCTGGTTGAAGGTGATTACCAGTCAACGCCTTGTAGCGCTTTAACACCAGATTCAAAAGCGTGTTTCACATTGCGAACTTCAGATACTGTATCTGCTATCTCAGTAAGAGTACGGTGCGCGCCACGACCTGTAATGATGACAGACTGCATCTTCGGGCGGTTATTCAACGCCTCAACCACTTCATCGAGTTCGATGTAACCGTAGCTAACCATGTAAGTCAGTTCATCAAACAGAATCACATCGATCGACTCATCAGCCAGCATGCGTTGGCACTCTTTCCATACACGCTGCGCAGCTTCAATATCTTGCGCTTTGTTCTGAGTTTCCCAAGTAAAGCCTGTGCCCATGACTTGGAACTCGACATCCAGCTTTTGCAGAACGTTTTTTTCGCCGTTATCCCAGGTACCTTTAACAAACTGAGCAACGGCGCATTTCTTACCATGACCAACTGCACGTGTAATCGTACCAAAACCGGATGTTGATTTACCTTTACCGTTACCCGTGATGACCAGCAATAGGCCTTTTACTTCTTGTGCTGCAGCGACACGTGCATCGACTTGTTCTTTTACTTTCTGTTGTCTTGCTTTGTGGCGTTGTTCTTTGTTGTCTTCAGTCGACATAACAAATCCTTTTAAGTTGTGATTGCGTCTATCATAGCCTAACTTAACGATAGCAAAAACCATCGGAAGAACAGGTGATTAGGGATGAAAAAGATACTCGTAGTTTGTATGGGGAATATTTGCCGCTCGCCAACAGGTGAAGCGGTGCTAAGGAAGAAAGCGCAACAGCTGGATATTGATGTTGTGGTCGACTCTGCGGGGACGATTGGTTTTCATCAAGGCAACCCGCCAGACTCGCGATCCAAATCTGCAGGAGAGAAGCGAGGCTACAGCTTTAAGGGGATTACTTCTCGTAAAGTGGTAGATAATGACTTCGAAGAATTTGACCTGATACTCGCGGCCGATAGGGCGAATTTAGACGACTTAATGAGCCAATGCCCAGTTCACCTCCAATACAAGCTCGCATTATTTTTGAGCTTTGGAGAGTCACAATATCAAGAGATCCCCGATCCGTATTATGGTGAGGGAAATGGTTTTGAATTGGTGTTGGATTTAATCGAAGAGTCTAGCGAAGCGATACTGCGTTCGATGTAGTGTAGGAACAATGTACGTCGTTTTGTTATCAGCGTAAGGGCTGACCGATAGGTATAAAAAAGGCCGACATTGAATGTCGGCCTCTCTAAATCTAACTTAAAGCTACAGCTAAGATTACTTAGACATTACTTTGTAGATTGGGTCTTCTGCAACGTTCGCTTCAACTAAGCTACCTGCTTTGTGCAGCATAGCAACACAGTCTTGGCTTAGGTGGCGAAGGTGAAGTGTTTTACCTAGCGCCGCGTAACGGTCAGCAATCGTGTCGATCGCTTCAATTGCAGAGTGGTCAGTCACGCGTGAGTTTGCGAAATCAACGATTACATCTTGTGGATCGTTGTATGCGTCAAACAACTCTAGGAAGTTAGCCGTTGAACCAAAGAAGATTGGGCCGTTAACTTTGTACTCTTTTGAGCCTTCAGCGTTTACTGATGTATCTGCGTAGATGTGTTTAGCATGTTGCCAAGCAAACATTAGCGCAGAAGCGACAACACCAACACCTACTGCCACAGCAAGATCAGTCAGTACTGTTACTACGGTAACAAGAACGATAACGAAGAAGTCTTGTTTAGGAACGCGACGCGCAAGCTTGAAGGTTGCCCATTCAAATGTGCCGATAACAACCATGAACATTACGCCCACAAGTGCTGCTAGAGGAATCATTTCAATCAGTGCAGAACCGAACAGGATGAACATCAGTAGTGCAACTGCGGCGACGATACCTGAAAGACGACCACGACCACCTGAGTTTACGTTGATCATCGATTGACCGATCATCGCACAACCACCCATCGCACCGAATACAGAACACGTTACGTTAGCCATACCTTGACCAACACATTCACGGTTAGATTGACCACGAGTGTTTGTCATTTCGTCTAGTACTGTCAGTGTCAGCAGAGATTCAATCAGGCCGATAGCCGCAAGGATAATTGCGTAAGGCAGGATGATCTGTAGTGTATCTAAAGAAAACGGAACAGCAGGAATTGAGAATGTTGGAAGAGAGCCCGCTAGCGTAGCAGCTTCGTCACCAGACATTGTACGTAGGAAGTCGACAACAGTGCGAGTTTCAAGGTCAAGACCCACAACCAAAGCCGTTACTGTAACAATAGCAACTAATGAAGATGGTACTGCTGTTGTTAGCTTAGGTAGGAAGTGGATGATAGCCATTGTAAGGGCTACTAGACCTAGCATTAGTGTCATTTGACCGCTTGGTAACCAAGTCAACGCACCTGTTACGTCTGGCGCTTTAAATTGACCAAGTTGAGCTAGGAAGATAACAATGGCCAAACCGTTCACGAAACCAATCATTACTGGGTGTGGAACGATACGGATAAATTTACCTAGTTTAAATACACCTGCTGCAATTTGCAGAAGGCCAGCCAGCATAACGGCTGCGAATAGGTATTGAACACCATGGGTTGCCACTAGGCTCACCATTACAACGGCCATTGCGCCGGTTGCGCCAGAAATCATACCTGGACGGCCGCCAAAGACAGAAGTGATTAAACCTACGATGAATGCTGCATAAAGACCAACCATTGGGTCAACGCCAGCAACAAAGGCGAATGCTACAGCTTCAGGTACCAGAGCCAGGGCTACTGTAAGACCTGAAAGCACGTCATTCTTTACAGAGTGCTTTGAAAATTGTGGGAATTCGAACATGTTTGCTCAGCTATGCTTAAGATGGATTTACCGACACGGGTGTATTGCGTAGCCAAACAGTGATGGAAAAGAGCGGCAATAGCGAAGTGTCGAAAAGATAAGTGCGCGAATGCTACCCAAAAATGTGATTAAGTTCAAGGTTGAACCTAACTTTGAGTAATATATCTGTTAATTTTTATTCGATTAGTAGATATGAAAAAGGCTGCTTTAATAAGCCTGTCTCTTATACACAAATCCCTAAGCCACGCTTGGGGATTTTTTTTGAACTATT
>NZ_JBFSVE010000026.1:0-67614 GCF_041467715.1 Vibrio sp. 10N.247.311.14 | reverse complement strand
CCACAACGGTATGCTAAGAACAAAAATGCCGTTCACTCTTAAGTGAACGGCATTACTGAATAATCAGCGGTTTTTAAATTCTTTAAGAGAACGCTAAGCGTGGCTTAGAACAACTCTTCTGCAACGCGGAACAGCTCAGAACGGTCTGGGTTCTGCATGTTCTCGATACAATCGATGATGTCGTGGTGAACAAGTTCTTCTTTCTCGATACCAACACAACGACCACCGTGACCTTCTTGAAGAAGGTGAACAGCGTAGTTACCCATACGAGAAGCCAATACACGGTCAAATGCAGTAGGACGACCACCACGTTGGATGTGACCAAGAACCGTTGCACGAGTTTCACGACCTGTTGAAGATTCGATCTCTTTAGCCAGTTCGTTAGCATCCATCATTAGCTCAGTTAGAGCGATGATTGCGTGCTTCTTACCTTTCGCAATACCATCTTGGATGTTGCTGATAAGCTGTTCTTTATCTAGGCCAGTCTCTGGAGTAATGATGTACTCACAACCACCCGCGATTGCTGACATAAGCGTAAGGTCACCACAGTGACGGCCCATGATTTCAACAATAGAAATACGTTGGTGAGAAGAAGACGTGTCACGTAGACGGTCAATTGAATCAATAACAGTGTTAAGCGCTGTTAGGTAACCGATTGTGTAGTCAGTACCCGCGATATCGTTATCGATTGTGCCTGGAAGACCGATACATGGGTAACCCATTTCAGTCAGCTTCTTAGCACCCATGTAAGAACCGTCACCACCGATAACAACAAGTGCTTCGATACCGTGCTTCTTAAGGTTCTCAATGCCTTTCTCACGAACAGCAACGTCTTTAAATTCAGGGAAACGTGCAGAACCTAAGAAAGTACCACCACGGTTGATCACGTCAGATACGCTTGAACGGTCAAGCTTTTCGATACGGTCTTCAACAAGGCCTTGGTAGCCATCGTAAATACCGTAAACTTCAATGCCAACTGATAACGCAGTACGAACAACGCCGCGAACTGCTGCGTTCATACCTGGAGCGTCACCACCACTGGTCAAAACACCGATCTTCTTAATCATGCTCACCCTCGATTTTTGGGAATCTATTATTCAATTCTTGTTCTTGCTGATTGTATATCAACAAGATTTTAAATCTATATTTGTGCGTTATGTTACATTTCCTCAACAGGAATAGCACTCAAATCGCGTAAAATTATGTAACATTTCTACTTCTGTAAGAGTATTACAGTTTTACTCAATAACTTTGTTGATTCACATCAGAATCAACATTAATTGTTACTAAGGTGGTTTTTGAATCACCTAACAGTTAATAATTTTTACTCACTTTAGTTCAAAAGCCACTCACTTACCATTTGCCCGCTGATTTTTAGCACGCATTACCACGAGTGGAATTTCTGCTGCTTCTCTGGTCCAAATACGACCGAATACGGGTCTTGGTGAATTAATACATCAGCATCAGGGAACACGGAGATAAGCTTAGCCTCTACTTCGTCAGAAATGCGATGCGCTTCAATAAGTGGGATATTATCTTCCAATTCTAGATGCAGTTGGATGAAGCGTATTGGCCCCGAGCGACGCGTTCGTAATTGATGCACACCCAACACGCCTTCCACGCTCAATGATGTCTCTTTAATCTGTTTCAGCTCATCATCTGGCAGCTTATGATCAAGCAGAGACTGAACCGCTTCCATCGCCATTTGATAAGCGCTGTACAGAATGTAGATACCGATACCGACCGCGAATACTGAGTCCGCCTGACCAATCCCAAACCAGCTCAATGCCAGTGCCAGCATAATCGCGGCGTTCATATAAAGGTCTGATTGATAGTGCAATGAATCGGCTGCAATAGCTTGGCTACCCGTTTTGTTGACCACATGTTTTTGGAAGCGAACCAGACCAAAGGTCATCACTATCGCGAACAGGCTGACGTAGATACCAATTTCTGGAGAGTTCAGTTCATGAGGTCGGAAGAAGCGCTCAATACCATTGAGAATAAGGAAACATGCAGAGCCTGAAATAAACATTGCCTGCGCTAATGCAGCGAGAGATTCAGCCTTACCATGACCAAAGGTGTGCTCTTTGTCGGCAGGCTGCAGAGAGTAGCGAACCACGATAAGGTTAACGACAGAGGCTGCGATATCAAGCATGGAGTCCACGACGGAAGCCAACAGACTCACAGAACCTGTTACCCACCACGCTGCGACTTTCACTATCAATAAAATAGTGGCGATGGTGGTGGCTGCCCAAGCGGCGAGCGTAACTAAACGTGCGTATTCTTGTTTCATAACTTGGCTATAAAGTGACTGATAGCACAAAGTATAACCTGCAAACAACCAATTGAATATGACAGCTATGATGTAAAACATTCATTTTTAAGGATCAAAAAAAGCGGCACTCGGCCGCTTCTTTCTAAACACTTTCATTCAACGCTGATTTTTCAAGCAATGAATTACTTGTCTTTGTTCATGCGTTTTCCCATTTTGTCAGCACACTTAGTCATGCGCTCTTGTTGGATTTCTTTCAGTTGAGTCTTTTGCTCAGCCGTTAGTACGCTCATCATTTGGTGTTGCTTCTTAAGCATTGCTACGCGACGCTCAGTTTGCTTCTCAACCATTTGGCTTGCTAGGTCGTTTGCTGCTGCTTCGTCAAAGTTGTCAGCAAGTACCAATGCTTGAACCTTTTCGTGATGCGCTTTCATTTGCGCCATTTTTGCCGTTTTGTTTGCACCGCGCTTTGCTTTCATCTCAGCACGGTCTGCTTCACGCATCTCTTTTAACTGTTCTTTTTGAGCGTCGGTTAGGTCTAGTTGGCGCATTACTTTTTTATCGAAACCGCCACACTTGTCGTGCATACCTTTGTGGTCACCTTTATCACCACCACCGTAAGCATACGCGCTTGCTGTACCAAAAATAAGTGGAAGTGCCGCAGCTGCTAGTACAAGTTTCTTAGTCATTTTCATAATTGTTGCCTCAATTCGGTATAATAAGTCATGTGTTGCGTCTGTTTCTCAGCGCTTGAATATAGATTAGTCTTTCCCTCGTAAAGTGACGTTTAGAAAGCGTAAAGAATCGTAAAGAGTGAAAGTTGACGAATAATTAGCAGTATTATTAACCTAACTAAATGATTAAGGCTTCCCAATGGCGAACATTCTTCTTATTGATGACGACACAGAGTTAACCAGCTTACTTAAAGACATTTTGAGCTTTGAGGGCTTCACTGTCTCCGAAGCCAATGATGGCTATGCCGGGCTTGAAGCGATCAATGATGAGATTGATCTGGTCCTTTTGGATGTGATGATGCCGCGCCTTAATGGCATGGAAACGCTAAAAAAGCTGAGGGAAAATTGGGAAACGCCGGTACTAATGCTGACCGCAAAAGGCGAAGAGATCGACCGTGTGATTGGTCTTGAGCTTGGCGCGGACGATTACCTGCCTAAACCTTTCAGTGACCGAGAATTGTTAGCGCGTATTAGAGCTATCTTGCGTCGAACTCAAACCGCCACCGCGCCTAAAGCGGCCAGTGATAGAGTTCAATATCAAGACATCGAAGTTTTCCCGGGTAAACAAGAAGCCTACTGCAATGGTGAGCTCATCGATCTCACCACCACCGAGTTCGCTCTACTGAGTCACCTTATCCAAAACCCAGGGCAAGTGATCACCAAAGAAGCATTGAGTTTGGATGTGCTGGGTAAAAGGCTCGCAGCGTTTGACCGCGCGATAGACATGCACATCTCTAATCTACGTAAGAAGATTCCTGAGCGCACTGACGGCAAATCACGTATCAAAACCTTACGAGGCCGTGGCTACTTATTGGTAGAGGAAGATTAATGCGTATACCTAAAATCACCAGCTTATATGGACGTATCTTTGCTATCTTTTGGTTCACCATGTTACTGGTGCTTTTGTCGGTGCTGTCACTTCCCCATTTAGACCCTCGAGTCGCGCGAGATGTGCCCGCAGATCACCTCGATAAACTCGAGCGTATCGCTAAAATCACAGAGAAACGCTACGCCAAAGAACCTAATCTGGGCAAGATTGTCTTCCAACTGGAGGCGCCACGCAGCCGCAAGGATTCTAGAGCTCGCATCTACCTGACCGATCTTGAGGGCGCAGTCCTTACCTCGAAAAGGCATTCAGACTATAAGCTAAAGGCGATTCGTAACTTTGTTACCTCGATTGATAACCCTGAGATACCGAAGCAAAAACTCTACGGACACTACATGGTCGCAGGGCCAGTGCCAATTACTCTCGCTGGTGAAGAGTTGCTGATGTATGCCGGAGTGAAGTGGAACCAACCACCGCCATTCTTACTGCGCCTGTTTGATAGACCTCTGCAGCTATTGCTTGCCGTGATGTTGGCGAGTACCCCGCTATTACTTTGGTTAGCTTGGGCACTCAGCCAACCCGCTCGCAGGCTAGAACGCGCGGCACAACGCGTGGCGAAAGGTCAATTCGAGGTCGATCCAACACTCGAAAAAGGTACTTCAGAGTTCAGACAAGCTGGTGAAAGCTTTAACCAGATGGTAGAAGCGGTAAACCAGATGATTTCGGGGCAACAACGCCTGCTCTCTGATATCTCACACGAACTGCGCTCGCCACTGACACGTCTTCGCATGGCCAATGCACTGGCGATTCGTAAACAAGGCGAGAGCCAAGAGTTAGAACGCATTGATACCGAAGCACAGCGTTTGGAACAGATGATCAGTGAGCTGCTAACGCTATCTCGTATGCAGGTCGACAGCCATATTACTCGTGAGGTTCAGCCTCTCTCGAGCCTATGGGAAGAGATCTTAAAAGACGCAGAGTTTGAAGCCGAACAGATGGGCAAACAACTGACGTTCTCGGAGATCCCAGAACGCTCTATTTCGGGGAACCCTAAACTGCTGATGAGTGCGCTAGACAACATTACACGCAATGCCATCTACTACGGTAAAGACCAAGTGGATGTACAGTTCCATGTGGTTCAAGATCAGCTAACAATTTGCGTCAATGATAATGGTGATGGTGTTCCAGAGGATGAACTCGATTCTATCTTCAGACCTTTCTACCGTGTCTCAACAGCGCGTGACAGAAACTCTGGCGGCACAGGGCTTGGATTAACCATTACTGAAAGTGCGATTCGCCAACACAGCGGAACCATCACCGCAACCCGCAGCCAGCTCGGTGGATTACAACTCGAAATCACCCTGCCTATCTTACCGGTGTAATACCCCCACAAAGATCGCAGTTGATAATGATTGTCATTATCGTTATGGTAAATCCTCTAATTAAGGAGGATTTACCATGTCGCACACTTTCCCTGCTTTACCCTACGCTTACGATGCCCTAGAGCCTTACATTGACGCTAAGACAATGGAAGTGCATTACAGCAAGCACCATAGAACCTACTACGATAAGTTTGTTGCGGCGGTGTCTGGCAGCGAGCTAGAACAGCAATCTCTGACCGAGATCTTCGCCAACATCTCTCAGCACAGCCCGGCTGTTCGTAACAATGGCGGTGGCTACTACAATCACATCTTGTACTGGAACTGCATGTCGCGAGACGGCGGTGGTGAACCTACGGGCGAGCTTGGTGAGGCTATCAAGAGTACCTTCGGTGATTTCGAGACATTCCAAGATCAGTTCGCCCAAGCGGCGATCAATACCTTTGGCTCCGGCTTTGCTTGGCTAGTGGTAGAGCAAGGGCAACTGAAGATCATCTCAACCTCGAACCAAGATAATCCGTGGATGGATACCGTTGTCAGTGATGGCGAACCGATTCTTGCGCTCGATGTTTGGGAACACGCCTACTACATCAGCTACCAAAACCGTCGTCCTGATTACATCAACGCATGGTGGAATGTGGTGAATTGGAAGGCGGTTGCTGAAAACTACGCACAAGCACTCGCGAATAAAGCGTAAGCGAATGGTGGTGAACTGTACTCACTCAGCTTGCCACCGTATACTCGGGCTATCTTTGATTACTCTTGTGAACCAACATGTTTGATATCGCTCTATACGAACCAGAAATTGCACCCAATACGGGTAACATCATCCGCCTATGTGCTAACTGCGGCGCAAACCTGCACCTGATTGAACCGCTTGGCTTTGATTTTGAAGAGAAGAAGGTTCGTCGTGCTGGCTTGGATTACCACGACCTTGCGCGAGTTAAGCGTCACAAGAACCTAGAAGCTTTCCTTGAGTATCTTGAGAATGAACGCGAGGGTGACTTCCGCATCTTTGCCTGCACCACTAAAACGACAGGTCACCACGTTGATGCAAAATTCCAACAAGGTGATGTGTTGATGTTTGGCCCAGAGACTCGCGGGCTGCCTGCTGAATTCATCGAAAGTATGCCAATGGAACAACGCATTCGTATTCCAATGATGCCAGACGCGCGCAGCCTGAACCTGTCTAACGCAGTGGCAATCATTGCTTTTGAAGCATGGCGACAAATGGGTTTTGAAGGCGCGGTATAACCGAACACTCAAGCTTATCTTTTATCTGTTATCTGTTATCTGTTATCTGTTATCTGTTATCGATAGTAAACAGTAAGTAACAGCTAGCGACAGACAATAAAAAAGGCTCTTACCATTATCACTTTCTTGCGAAGGATAAAGGTAAGAGCCTTTTCTGTTTTCCCTCTATATAAAGAGAGAAAAAATTAATTAGTTTAAGCGGTTACGATCGTTGTCGTCGTCTTTCTTCTCAAACTCACCTTCAAAGGTGTTGCCGTCTTTTGATTGGTCAGATGGATCGCGATTGAATGGGTCTTGTCCAAATGGGCTCTGGCCAAAACCAGCTTGTCCACCGGCATGGAAACCACCAGACATGTTGGTCACCACCATTTTTTCCATCATTTTCTTGGCAATCATCGCTCTTGGTGCTGGCAATAATACCAACATACCGAGTGCGTCCGTCATAAAACCCGGAGTCAGCAGCAATACACCGGCAACTGCAAGCATCACGCCTTCAAGAATCTGTTGTGCTGGCATTTCGCCTTGTTGCAAGCGACCTTGCACAGACATAAGTGTCTGAATGCCTTGGCTACGAACCAGCGATGCACCCACAAATGCAGTGATCAAAACCAACGCAATAGTTGGCCACAATCCTAAGAAGCCACCAACTTGAATAAATAGCCCAATCTCAATGATGGGTACGAAGATAAATAGTAATAATAAGATAGGAAACACACGCCCTCCTTTGTTACTTGCAGTTTACGCTGAAAGCCCTAACAATCTCAAATTTATCCTGTAAATAAGCGTGTTTATTGACCAAGAATAACTTTGCAAAATATTGACGAAACAAAACCGAAAAAGGTGATCCACTTAATATTTTTATGCGCTAAGTACAGTATCATGTGCCACATAAGTCAGGACGGATTTATCAGCCCAATATTCTAGCGAACGGAGTATTTGCACACAGAATAGGCTAATAACTAACTATATAATCAGAATAATTCTCTAAGGATCCTGTTATGGCTACTCAATCAGAAGCTCAAGTTGAAGCTCCTCAAGCTACTCGTCTCGAAGAAGATCTATTAGGTCAACGTCATGTTCCGGCTGATGCTTACTACGGCATCCACACTCTACGCGCAGTTGAAAACTTCAACATCTCAAATGTAACGATCTCAGATGTACCTGAATTCGTTCGCGGTATGGTGATGACTAAGAAAGCGGCGGCTTTAGCAAACAAAGAGTTAGGTGTAATTCCAAGCGAAGTGGCTAAATACATCATCCAAGCTTGTGACCTAATTCTAGACACGGGTAAGTGCATGGATCAGTTCCCATCGGACGTTTTCCAAGGTGGTGCTGGTACTTCTGTAAACATGAACGCAAACGAAGTTGTTGCGAACGTGGCTCTTGAACTTATGGGCAAAGAAAAAGGCCAATACGAGTTCATCAACCCGAACGACCATGTAAACCGCAGCCAATCTACAAACTGTGCTTACCCAACTGGCTTCCGTATCTCTGTTTACAACAGCGTTCGTAAACTGATTGATGCGATCGAATACCTAAAAGGTGCATTCGAGCTTAAGAGCCAAGAATTCAACACGATTTTGAAGATGGGTCGTACTCAGCTTCAAGACGCAGTTCCAATGACGGTTGGCCAAGAGTTCCACGCTTGGGCTGTAACCATCAATGAAGAAATCAAAAACCTAGAATACACTTCAAAACTACTGCTTGAAGTAAACCTAGGCGCAACGGCTATCGGTACAGGTCTGAACGCAGCACCGGGTTACCAAGGCCTAGCAGTGAAACACCTAGCAGAAGTAACAGGCCTAGAGTGTGTAGCGGCTGAAGATTTAATCGAAGCAACGTCTGACTGTGGCGCATACGTAATGACGCACGGCGCACTTAAGCGTCTAGCAGTTAAGCTATCTAAGATCTGTAACGACTTGCGTCTACTTTCTTCAGGTCCACGTACTGGTTTGAACGAGCTAAACCTACCTGAACTGCAAGCAGGTTCTTCAATCATGCCTGCTAAAGTAAACCCAGTTGTACCTGAAGTAGTAAACCAAGTTTGCTTCAAAGTTCTAGGTAACGACAACACGGTTTCTTTCGCTGCGGAAGGTGGTCAACTTCAACTGAACGTAATGGAACCTGTTATTGCACAAAGCATGTTTGAGTCTCTAGACATTCTGACAAACGCTTGTGTGAACCTGCGCGACAAGTGTGTAGACGGCATTACGGTAAACAAAGAAGTATGTGAAGCGCACGTATTTAACTCTATCGGTATCGTCACTTACCTAAACCCATACATTGGCCACCACGAAGGTGACATTGTTGGTAAGATCTGTGCAGAAACAGGTAAGAGTGTTCGTGATGTAGTTCTAGAACGCGGTTTATTGACCGAAGAAGAACTTGATGACATTTTCTCTGTTGAAAATTTGATGCATCCTCAGTATAAAGCGAAGCGCTACGAATAAAGTTAGCGAGAAAGGGTTCCAAACGGAGCCCTTTTTTAGGCTCCAATACGGTTAACCATGATTATTTTGTGGATTTCCGTTGGTTGCGCTTTTGCCAAATTGAATCTAAACCATAGAACTATTATGTGAACATTCCAGCGGCGAATGTTCACATAATAAAATCTAAATGAGGTGTTACTTATGATTGCAGTAGAACTGTTTGTCGTCCTGCTCTTTATCTTTTTGGGGGCCAGAATTGGCGGTATCGGTATTGGTTTTGCCGGTGGTGCTGGTGTTATTGCCCTTTCACTTATTCTTGGCGTTCCAACAAGCCAATCTTTCATCCCGATCGACGTAATCTTGATCATCATGTCAGTTATCACCGCAATTGCTGCAATGCAAGTTGCTGGCGGTATGGACTGGTTGGTACAAATTGCCGAAAACTTTTTGCGTAAACACCCTGAACGCATCACCTTTTACGCGCCGATTGTGACCTTTGTAATGACATTAATGGCGGGTACTGGTCACACAGCATTCTCTACGCTTCCTGTTATTGCAGAAGTAGCGAAAGGCCAAGGTGTTCGTCCTTCTCGTCCACTGTCTATCGCAGTTGTCGCTTCTCAAATTGCTATCACAGCTTCGCCAATCTCGGCTGCAGTTGTGGCTTTCGCAGCAATGTTGGCACCATTTGGTGTTGATTACCTAACGCTATTGATGGTTTGTATCCCAACAACCTTCATCGCTTGTATGGTTGGTGCGGTTGTTGCTAACTACATGGGTAGCGAATTGAAAGACGATCCTGTTTATCAAGAACGTCTAGAGAAAGGTCTAATCAAGCTAGCAACAGAAGAGAAACGCGAAATTCTACCTACAGCGAAGAAAGCAACGTACATCTTCCTAGCTGCAATTGGTTTCGTGGTTTGTTACGCAGCGGCTATCTCTAGCTCTGTTGGCCTAATTGAAAACCCGGCGCTAGGTCGTAACGAAGCGATCATGTCTGTAATGCTGGCAGCAGCAGCGGCTATCGTGATGTTCACTAAGATTGATGCAGCGAAGATTTCTTCAGCACCAACGTTCCGTTCTGGTATGACGGCATGTGTATGTGTACTTGGTGTGGCTTGGTTAGGTTCAACGTTTGTAAACGCACACGTTGCTGAAATCAAAGACGTAGCAGGCGCTCTACTGGCTGACTACCCATGGATGCTGGCTCTTGTTCTGTTCTTCGCTTCTATGCTGCTTTACTCTCAAGGCGCAACAACAGTTGCACTGATGCCTGCAGCACTAGCGATTGGCGTAGCACCACTAACAGCCGTTGCTTCTTTTGCTGCGGTAAGTGCGCTGTTCGTACTTCCAACTTACCCTACGCTACTAGCAGCGGTTGAGATGGATGACACAGGCTCAACGCGTATCGGTAACTACGTATTCAACCACCCATTCTTCATTCCAGGTGTGGTAACAATCAGTACTGCGGTAGCACTCGGCTTCGCATTCGGCGGTCTGTTTATCTAACATTCGCTGGTGATTGAACATTTAAAAGGAAGCTTCGGCTTCCTTTTTTGTTTTCTGCTCAATGTGTTATTTGATACGCATCAAATAACCATTATAAACTTTAAAAACCGCCTAAAAATAAAGTTTGAATAAAATTCCAAGATTATTCTGCCTAATCATAAACAACACCTACCAAATCAATCTCCTTCCACTTCCAGTTAATCCACAACGAATATTAATCCAAGCTAACTAACCAAAAAACCTTGACGATTTTCTGCCATTTTTTAGCCCTTTTATTAGCCATTATTTTTGTGAACAGCACCAAACTTAAATACCGGAGTAAGGAATAAAATAACCGCAGCTAAATTAAATCTAACTTCATTTGGATTAGTAAATATAAAAACAACCTTAATTTAAAGTCAGCAACTTTATATCGTTGAGTGCTTTATAAGTGTCCGTGTATTTACAATCTATAAATCATTAGTCGCTAATTCACATCACTTCTATTTAAGATGATGTAAGGAGATAGCCATGACAACTCAAACGATACCAAGCGAGAAAAAAAAGGGCGGCTTCTTTGCCAACTTTAAATTCCCTTCTGCCTACACCATTCTATTTATTCTGATTGCGTTCGTCGCACTGCTTACCTGGATTGTTCCAGCAGGTCAATACGACCGTGCAATGAATGAAGAGCTAGGCCGAGAAGTACCCGTAACCGGAACCTATCAAGCGGTAGAAGGTAACCCTCAAGGCGTGATTGATGTACTGCTCGCGCCTATTGACGGCTTCTATGACCACAATAGCTATGAAGCGGCGGCTATCGACGTTTCGCTGTTCATCTTAATCATTGGTGGCTTCTTAGGGCTAGTAACCAAAACGGGTGCCATTGATGCCGGTATCGAGCGCGTCACCGCCCGCTTAGAAGGGCGAGAAGAGTTGATGATACCAATACTGATGGCGCTATTTGCCGCAGGTGGTACCGTCTACGGCATGGCGGAAGAATCACTGCCCTTCTATACATTGCTAGTGCCGGTAATGATGGCAGCTCGCTTTGACCCTCTTGTTGCCGCTGCGACCGTACTGCTTGGTGCAGGTATTGGGGTGCTGGGTTCAACGATTAACCCATTCGCAACCGTGATCGCTGCCAACGCCTCTGGTATTCCATTTACAGACGGTATCGTGTTGCGTATTGCCATGCTCGTTATTGGTTGGATAATTTGTGTTGCCTACGTGATGCGTTACGCAAGAATGGTTCAAGCCGATCCAACCACATCAATTGTCTACGACAAATACGAAGAGAACAAAGCGCACTTCTTAGGTAATGCGAGCGGCGAAAAACTTGAATTCACCGCGACTCGCAAACTGATTCTGACCATTTTTGGTGGCTCGTTCGCTGTGATGATTTACGGTGTATCCGTTGCTGGATGGTGGATGGCTGAGATCTCAGCGATGTTCCTAGCTGCAACCATTATCGTTGGTATTGTGGCTCGTATGAGCGAAGAAGAGTTTACCACCAGCTTCATTGATGGTGCCCGCGACCTACTTGGTGTTGCGCTTATCATAGGTATTGCACGTGGTATCGTAGTGGTGATGGACCGCGGTATGATCACCGATACCATTCTGTTCTCTGCAGAACAAATGGTAACGGGGCTTTCTTCAGTTATCTTCATTAACGTGATGTTCTTCTTAGAGATTCTACTGTCATTCTTAGTGCCATCGACCTCTGGTTTAGCGGTGCTTACCATGCCAATCATGGCACCATTGGCTGACTTTGCTGGCGTAGGTCGTGACCTGGTTATCACTGCGTACCAATCTGCATCTGGCTTGGTGAACCTAATCACCCCAACCTCCGCGGTGGTGATGGGTGGTTTGGCGATTGCTCGTGTCCCTTACGTGCGCTGGGTTAAATGGGTGATGCCACTAGTCGGTATCTTGATGGTTTTCTGTATTGTTGTGCTGAGTATTGGTGCGCTGATCTAACTAACAGCACTTCACACCTATCTCATCCAAAGCCGCTTCTCACAGCGGCTTTTTTATTGCAGCCTCTCCCAATGCAACCCTCTGCTACTGAAACAGCTCCTCAAAGCCATACACGCGATATTCAAGGTATCTTCTGTTCGTAGCAAAGCTCAACCAAACTCAAAGTGCTTGCTATAGAAGAATCAATCCTACTTTTTAACATCCAATTTTCTTGATGAAATAACACTCTATTTTCAACCATGATGTTTAAACAAATAGTTAGTCACTTATTAGCGTTAATTATATTTAAAGTAATTTACAGCCTAATAAATAGACGAGGGTTAATGCCCTTTTTTATCAAAAAACACACTTAAACAGCCGATTTTAAAATGTGAGCGCAACAACTTTATTCGAATTTACTTTGTTAATAAATAATTAATTCCACATCCAAAATTAAATATCTAAATAAAAACACTGCATACTTCCAAGCTAAGTACACTCTTATCAATAAAACTATTCTGCATATAATCCCTCGTAAATTAGATTCTAGTAAGTTTCGTCAAAAAAGCGTGCATAAAGTTCCCTAACCGCTAACTATTTAGAAGGTATTAGTCATAACTAAAAGTGCATAAAGTTTGTTAAAACCCTTAATTTTAAAGGGCTGCGGGATAAAAAACGATTTGTGATAGATCTCTAAGAATACCTGACTAGCAGGCGTAATATTAATTCCAGACAAGAGATATGAATAAATAATTCATTCTTCTCAACTGAAAATAAATAATTACTCTTAGCGATAAAAGTAATTCAAATATATAAGAGAGAGACGATCATGAGTAAGTTCTATGTAGGTTCTGAAATAGGTCAATTACGCCGCGTTCTAGTTCACCGTCCACGACGCGCACTGACTCACCTAACACCCTCTAACTGTCACGATTTACTATTTGATGACGTACTGGCTGTTGAGCGTGCAGGTAAAGAGCATGACGCATTTACTCAAACGCTACGTGATCAAGGTGTTGAAGTTCTTCTTCTTACTGACCTACTAGCAGACACGCTAGCAGTGCCAGAAGCGAAAGATTGGCTTTTGAATCATCAAGTTTCTGATTACCGCTTAGGCAAAACTTTTGCTAACGATGTGCGCTGCTACTTGGGCGACTTACCAAACCTAGAGCTAGCAAAAATCCTAACGGGCGGTCTGTCTTACGCTGAAATGCCAATGAAATCATCTTCAATGATGCAAGGCATGCATGCACCAACCGACTTCATTATCGAACCGCTACCAAACCACCTATTTACTCGTGACACATCTTGCTGGGTATACGGTGGTGTATCCATCAACCCGATGGCGAAACCAGCTCGTCAACGTGAAACCAACCACGTTCGCGCTATTTACCGCTGGCACCCAACATTCGCAGGCCAAGATTTCATTAAATACTTCGGCGATGAAGAAAACATCAGCTATGACAATTCAACGATTGAAGGCGGTGACGTTCTTGTAATCGGTCGCGGCACGGTGCTTATCGGTATGTCTGAGCGCACAACAGCACAAGGTGTTGAGCACTTAGCGTCTAGCCTATTCAAACACGGTCAAGCGAAACAAGTTATCGCAATGCAACTACCGAAACACCGCTCTTGCATGCACTTAGACACCGTGATGACGCACATGAACGAAGATACGTTCTCTGTATACCCTGAAGTGGTGAGTAAAGACGTGCAGTGCTGGAACCTAACTGGCGATGAGTCTGGCGCAGTGAAAGTGAAAGAAGAAGGCTACTTCGTAACAGCTATCGAAAAAGCACTTGGCGTAGACAAGCTAAACCTAATCACGACCGGTGGTGACAACTTCCATGCAGAGCGTGAGCAGTGGAACGATGCAAACAATGTTCTAACGGTTAAACCTGGCGTCGTGATTGGCTACGAAGGCAACACCTACACCAATGAAAAATACGACAAAGCAGGCATCACAGTTCTTCCTATCCCTGGTGATGAACTTGGCCGCGGTCGCGGTGGCGCACGCTGCATGAGCTGCCCTATTGAGCGTGATGGTATCTAATCACTAAGACGAAACGGCCAAGTTGGCGAACGCAAATAACCTCAACTTGGCCACAATGAGAGAACACAATTATGACTAAACAAACTGTTGTTGTTGCACTCGGTGGTAACGCCCTACTTCGTCGCGGTGAGCCGTTAGAAGCTGACGTTCAGCGCCGTAATATTGAAACAGCGGTGAAAACCATCTCGGAAATCGCCAAAGAGTACAACGTGGTGTTAGTACACGGTAATGGCCCACAAGTTGGCTTACTTGCTCTGCAAGGTTTGGAGTACAAGAAAGTAAATCCATACCCACTGGATGTATTGGGTAGCGAAACGCAAGGCATGATCGGCTACATGCTGATGCAAGAGTTCAAGAACTATCTACCTAACCGCAACATCTCGTGCATGTTGACGCAAATGACCGTTGATCCAAACGATCCTGCATTCGCCGATCCAACGAAGCCGATTGGCCCGATCTACGAAGAAGCGGAAGCGCGTGAATTGGCGGAGAAATTCCACTGGATCGTCAAACCAGACGGCCAACACTTCCGTCGCGTTGTGCCAAGCCCACGCCCTACTGGCATTGTTGAGCACGAAGCGATCACCCAACTTATCGATGCAGGCCACCTAGTGATTTGTACTGGCGGCGGTGGCATCCCAGTGAAAAAAGAGAACGGCAAATTAGTGGGTGTTGAAGCGGTTATCGACAAAGACATGTCAGCGGCTTTCTTAGCGAAACAACTGGATGCGGATGCACTGCTTATTTTGACCGACGCGGACGCTGTTTACCTTGATTGGGGCAAACCGACTCAACACGCACTGCGCAGCACCACACCAAGTGAACTGGCGAAATTCGAATTTGATGCAGGCTCTATGGGACCAAAAATTGAAGCATCGTGCGAATTCATTCAGCAAGGCGGCAAAGTCGTCGGTATTGGTGCACTCGAAGATGGTTTGCAAATCCTGCAAGGCTTGGCGGGCACCAACATCACCAAAGATTAATCTACTCGCGAGCTTTTCAAACCTTGCGAGAAAACTGAATCACCGTTTGAACTGAAATTAATACACAAAAATTGAATCGCGCTTTCTTGAATTTTCTTTCCCTGTAACAAGAAAGCGCCTAAATCTAAGAAGGAATACATCATGGCTTTTAACCTACGCAATCGTAACTTCCTAAAACTACTAGATTTCACTCCACGCGAAATTCAACACTTATTAGATCTTTCTATGGAGCTAAAAAAAGCGAAGTACAACGGTTACGAACAGCCAACACTAACTGGCAAAAACATTGCGCTTATCTTTGAGAAAACCTCAACTCGTACTCGCTGTGCATTCGAAGTAGCGGCATTCGACCAAGGCGCTCGCGTGTCTTACTTAGGCCCATCTGGCTCTCAAATTGGCCACAAAGAATCAATGAAAGATACCGCTCGCGTTCTTGGCCGTATGTACGATGGCATTGAATACCGCGGCTTCGGTCAAGAGATTGTTGAAGAGCTAGGCGCTTACGCTGGAGTTCCAGTATGGAATGGTCTGACTGACGAATTCCACCCTACACAAATTCTTGCTGACTTCCTAACCATGACGGAATACGGCCGTGGTAAACAACTGCATGAAATCAGCTTTGCTTACCTAGGTGATGCTCGCAACAACATGGGTAACTCTCTGATGGTTGGCGCAGCGAAAATGGGCATGGACATTCGCCTTGTTGCTCCAAAACAGTTCTGGCCACAAGAAGAACTATTGGCTCAGTGTCGTGAAATCGCAGAGCACACAGGTGGCAAAATTACACTGACTGAAGATGTTCAAGAAGGCGTGCAAGGTTGTGACTTCCTGTACACCGACGTTTGGGTATCTATGGGCGAAGCGAAAGAAGCATGGGCTGAGCGTATCAACCTAATGATGCCTTACCAAGTGAACATGGAAATGCTGAAAGCAACGGGTAACCCACATGTGAAATTCATGCACTGTCTGCCAGCTTTCCATGGCGAAGATACCACGGTAGGCAAACAACTTGCGGCTGAATATCCACAGCTAAAAGACGGTGTGGAAGTGACTGATGAGGTAGTTGAGTCTGAATACTCTATCGTGTTCGATGAAGCTGAAAACCGCATGCACACCATCAAAGCAGTAATGGTTGCAACACTAGGCAGTTAATTACCTAAACAGCTAAGAATCGAAACAACTAAGAAGTTAAGCACTCACTTGTTCGCGAGACATTGACAAGTTAAGTGTAATGACAGGGAAATGCGGGCGGCGAACTTGGGATTTAGCCCTTGGATAAAGCCCGCATTTTTTTTCATGTACTTGAGGGCATTATCGCCCCAAAAACCCTGAGATTTTCTGTTTCAACAAGGGCTTAAATCAAAGCAAAATGTAGAGGTTGTTTCGCATAAAAATCCATTAAATGAATACTTTACGGAAAGTATTGCATGGCCTTTTTATCTGAGTATAATCCTCCGCAATTTGTCTTAAGAGAGCAAAAAATGAACTGCAATTCTGTCGCACATGATTGTCAAACTACACGCCAAAGAGTGGCGGTGGTGTCATTTTTATTTTGCTCTATTGATCGTTTCGAAGCCTCCTATTTTTAGGGGGCTTTTTTTTGTCCGCAATTTGACTGTATGCATAGAAGGAAGACCCGTTATGGCGCATTCGTTATTTAACAAGCACATCATCTCCATACCTGAGCTCACTCGTAATGAACTGGAGCTTATCGTCGACACAGCAGCAAGACTCAAGGCCGAGCCAAACCCAGAGTTGCTGAAAAATAAAGTCGTTGCGAGCTGCTTCTTTGAGCCTTCAACTCGAACTCGCCTTTCATTTGAGACCGCCGTCCAGCGCCTTGGTGGCACGGTCATTGGCTTTGATAATGGCGGTAACACCTCACTGGCGAAGAAAGGCGAAACACTTGCCGATTCGGTACAGGTTATCTCTTCTTACGTTGACGCCTTTGTGATGCGTCACCCACAAGAAGGGGCAGCACGTTTAGCGTCTGAATTTTCTAACGGTGTGCCGGTAGTAAACGGCGGCGACGGTGCTAACCAGCACCCGACGCAGACCTTGCTGGACCTGTTCTCGATTTACGAAACACAAGGCACGCTCGATAACCTCAATGTGGCGTTCGTCGGCGACCTAAAATATGGCCGTACCGTGCACTCATTGACGCAAGCACTATCGAAATTCAATAACGTGCGTTTCTTCTTTATCGCGCCAGAAGTCTTAGAGATGCCAGATTACATCTGTGAAGAATTGGAAGAGATGGGCATCCAATACAGCACTCACTGCAGCATTGAAGAAGTCGTGCCGGAACTGGATGTTCTGTACATGACTCGCGTGCAGAAAGAGCGCTTTGATGCGTCGGAATACGCACACATGAAATCGGCTTACATCCTCACCGCCGATACATTGAAAGACGCTCGTCAAAACATGAAGGTACTTCACCCGCTGCCACGCGTCGACGAAATCACCACCGACGTTGATAAAACGCCACACGCTTACTACTTCGAACAAGCTGAAAACGGTGTATACGCTCGCGAAGCCCTATTGGCCCTAGTTCTTAACGACACTTTATAAGCAGGAGAAACAGTCATGGTTAAACAAACTCAGCTACAAGTAGAAGCGATCCGTAACGGCAGCGTGATTGACCACATCCCTGCTCACCTTGGTATCAAAATCCTTAAACTGTTTAAGCTACACAAGACAGAACAGCGCATCACTATGGGCTTAAACCTGCCATCATCGGCACTTGGCCATAAAGATCTAATCAAGATTGAGAACATCTTTCTGACCAAGGAACAAGCCAACCAATTGGCTCTGTACGCCCCGCAAGCGACGGTCAATCAGATTGAAGAGTACAAGGTGGTTAACAAGCTAACATTAGTGCTGCCAGAGCAAATCAACAGTGTCTACTCTTGCCCGAATAGCAACTGTATTTCGCACGGTGAGCCAGTCGAAAGCAGCTTTAAAGTGCAGCTAAAACAGGAAAACGTGCAGCTAAAATGTCACTACTGTGAAAAAGTATTCTCTCGCGAGATCATGAGTGAAATTCGCTAACCCTTAGCGCCATTATCACGGTCTCCAAAGCACCCTAATACCGATGGATATTTATGCCAAACTTGGAATAAATATCCATTTAACAAAAGAATAAAACTCCAAAATAAAAGCAATTAACTAGAATTTTATTTGGTGATCCCCTTCAAAAAGATAACTATCCTTTAGTGGTAGACTCAATGGGTAGACGATCATACATCACGCATACCTTCCCTCTTTATTTCGGGATTCATCGGTAAGCCCTATTTAACAATCGTACTCTACGGCTTTGGGAGTACGCTCGGCGCTATGGACAAGCGATAACCACATGTTGACCTTAAGGAGTTGTTCATGAACCCAATCACTGAGCACGGTTGCTTGTATTCAGCTGAAGATAAAACACTGACTGCAGCGTGCAAACGCTTACTACAACAACAAAGCTTCTCGACCCAAAATCAACTGCGAGAGAAACTCGTCGATATTGGCTATACCGGTATCAGCCAATCGACCGTATCTCGTATTTTGTCACAGCTTGGTGTTGTCAAAATTCAGAATGCTTGCGGTAAAAAGGTTTACTGCATCACGGTTGAAAGTGCACCGGTTCGTGTCGATGCATCCATCTCATCGCAAATCGAATTCATCACTCATAACCAAGCGATGGTCATCGTAAAAACTCATCCAGGTTGTGCTCAATTAGTCGCAAGATTAGTCGATATCGACCCACATACTGAGATTATCGGCACCGTTGGCGGTAATGATACCGTGCTTATTATTCCAAAAGATACGATGAATATTGATGCTTGCGAACAAGTAGTAAAAGCACGCTTGGGTGTAGCTTAAATGTCTCTTTTACAAAGGCAAGTCACTCAAGTTGAATTGCAGCTCCCCACTCGATTACCCAATAAAATCGCTATCCCGCCTTAGGGGATATTTGTTTGCCGATGAAACTAATAGCAAACTATTACGGTCTGATTGAGTTAAGATACCTTCAACTCCATTTTGATGACTAAATAGTATGCGACGACTTGCCACATTACTTTTTGTTTGTGTTTCCCTATTCACCCAGCCTGCGTGGGCGCTATTTGGGAACGACAACGCCGAGCCAAGCTTCGGAGGCAATAACAATGGTTTTGTCCCTGTAGACCAAGCTTTCCCTTTCAATTACTACCAGCAAGACGACAAAGTCCTTCTCGACTGGCAAGTAAAAGAGGACTACTACCTCTATCAACATAGCCTCTCGTTCACCGGGCAAAATCTCGCTATCGGTAATGTTGAATTAGAAGATGGTAAGCCGCACCAAGATGAATTCTTCGGTGAGGTGAGCATTTATACTCAGCCGTTATTCGTGCAAGTTCCTCTGCAGAGTTACCAAGATGGCTCACAGCTGATCGTTAAGTATCAAGGCTGTGCGGACGCAGGGTTCTGCTACCCACCAGAGACTCGTATCATCGACATTGAACCTTTCACAGCAACAGGTTCTGCTAATTCGCAAGGTAGTGACTCACAAGCTTCATCTTCTGCTGGCAACGAAACCGATGTTTCTATACAACCAACATCTCCGAAAGCAGACGTTGTAAGTAACACGACTCAACAGCCAAATACCCCTGTTTCAAAAGAAGCAGGCTTAGCCGATAAGCTCGGTGACAGTTGGTGGACCCCTCTATTATTCTTAGCACTCGGTGTTGGTTTAGCCTTTACGCCGTGTGTGCTGCCTATGTATCCGATTCTAACGGGTATCGTTTTAGGTGGTGGCAAACTCAGCCAAGGTCGCGCGCTGATGCTGTCCTTTATTTACGTGCAAGGCATGGCGTTAACCTACACCTTATTAGGTTTAGTGGTTGCTTCAGCAGGCATGCAATTCCAAGCCGCTATGCAGCACCCTTACGTGCTGATCGCGCTGAGTGTTCTGTTCGTGGCGTTAGCAATGTCGATGTTTGGCGTTTATAACCTGCAACTGCCAAGCAGCATCCAAACTTGGCTCAACAACCAAAGCAACAAGCAGCAAGGTGGCAATACCTTGGGCGTATTCGCAATGGGCGCTATCTCTGGCTTGGTGTGTTCACCTTGTACCACGGCGCCATTGTCAGGCGCACTGCTGTATGTGGCTCAGAGTGGTGACCTATTTACCGGTGCAATTGCTCTGTACGCGTTGGCTATGGGTATGGGTATCCCACTGATTTTAGTGGCAGTGTTTGGTAATAAGCTATTGCCTAAAGCGGGCAGCTGGATGAACAAGGTGAAGATCGTATTCGGCTTTATCTTGCTTGCCGCGCCTATCTTCCTGCTAGAGCGCATCATTCCTGAATTGTGGGCAACCGTGCTTTGGTCTGGCCTTGGCTTCATCGCCTTTGGTTGGCTTTACCACAGTAAGAATGCACTGCCATTTGGTGGCTGGAAGCAAAGCGCTGTGGGCATCATTGCGATGCTTGGCCTGTTCGCATCAGCTCAACCTGCGCTCAATTACTGGTTTGCAGAAAAGAGCGTGACGGTAGAACAACAGCACATCCAATTTGCACGCATCAACACGGTTGAAGAGCTAGAAATCCAGCTCATCGAAGCGAAGAAACTCGGTAAGCCTGTGATGCTCGACTTCTACGCCGATTGGTGTGTGGCGTGTAAAGAGTTCGAGAAGTACACCTTCCATCAAGCTGATGTGGAAAACAAGCTTTCTGACTTTGTACTGCTACAAGCCGATGTAACGAGAAACATGCCTCAAGACATTGAACTGCTTAAACAATTACAGGTACTTGGCTTACCGACGATTGAGTTCTGGGATGGCGAGGGTAACCATGTTCCAAATGCTCGTGTAACCGGTTTTATGCCTGCTGATGTATTCTTAAAACACATGCAAAACCACCAGCTATAACGGCAATATTCACTAAAATATAAGCCGAATCGAAAGCCGCACCGCCCCTCCGTAACGAGATGGCAGTGCGGCTTTTTTGCTATTCAGAGTAACGCTTTCTTATTCCGGGGATAAAAGTCGATATGGTTCAGACTTTTAATGCATAGATATTGTCCACATACTCAATCAGGATGATAATAAATATTAACTAAATTGTTAAAAGTATGAACGTCATGGACTCGACCTATACCATCATCATTGCTGATGACCACCCTCTCTTTCGCAACGCCCTGTTTCAGTCAGTTCATATGGCGATCAGTGGTGCGAACCTGCTTGAGGCCGATTCTCTCGATGCCTTACTGACTCTGCTAAAGAAAGAAGGCGAGCCGGATCTATTACTGCTCGATCTGAAAATGCCGGGCGCCAATGGCATGTCAGGCTTAATTCAACTGCGCGCTGAATACCCAGATCTACCGATTGTGGTGGTTTCTGCCAGTGAAGATGCCAGCGTGGTCACTCAGGTGAAGAGCCACGGTGCGTTTGGCTTTATTCCTAAGTCGAGTGATATGCGTGAGTTGGTGAGTGCACTGAATCAAGTGCTGAATGGCGACCCGTTCTTCCCTGAAGGGCTTATCACCAATAATGCAGCGTGTAGCGACCTTGCAGAAAAGATTTCCACACTGACGCCTCAGCAATACAAGGTATTAGGGATGCTTTCTGACGGCTTGCTTAACAAGCAAATCGCGTATGAATTGAATGTTTCGGAAGCGACCATCAAAGCACATATGACGGCCATCTTCCGTAAACTGGATGTGAAAAATCGTACTCAAGCGGTTATCTTGCTACAAGAAGTCCACAATTAAGCTTCACTGATATCCTCTTCTAAAGTCGTCTTAGGTAAACATAAACCCAACCTGACGACTTTATGATCATCTATCTCTGCAACCACCCAAGTGATGTCATGCCACTCAAAGCTATCACCCAATACAGAGTGTGCGCCAAGCTCTTGAGCAACCAATTGTTTTAGCGTCATTTCTCGCTCTTCTTCCGAGCCAAGTTCAATACCATAACAATCACTCACTGCCGCAACTGATAGCTCAACATCCAAGAAGAAGTCACCAAAGAATCGTGCCGCCTCTTCTGCTAGAGGCGCCTCACTGAACAACGAACTTAAGCTGTCCAAATCTTTGTCTTGACCAAGCACACATAAGATATCGTTCGCCTCTAACACGGTGCTGCCTGATGGGTGAAGCAAGGCATCCTTTCTAAACAGTGCAGTAATTCGCGTTCCTTCCGGCATAGACAAACGCTTTAGTGGTTCGCCCACACACCACTTCTCTTCTTTCAGCTTGTAGACAAACATCTCCCACTCACTAGCAGGGTAAATTTCAATGCCAGTACGAGAAATCGGTGTCGGCGTTGGCGGTAGCGTCACTTGAGCCAATCTCGCGACTTTCATCAAGCTGCCGCCTTGAACAATCAGCGACACCATAACCACGAAGAAGGCGATATTGAAATACAGCTGAGCATTGGGCAGGCCTGCCATCATCGGGAATACCGCTAAGATGATTGGTACTGCACCACGCAAACCTACCCAAGAAACAAACCAACGTTCCTTGGTGGTAAAGCTTCTGAACGGCAGCAAACCCAACCAAACCGACAGCGGACGAGCAAACAAAATCATACCGAAGGCCAGTGCCAGCGCAGGCAGAGCAATGTCCATCAACGTTGATGGCGTCACCAATAAACCCAATACCAAGAACATCACGATCTGGCTTAGCCACGTCATGCCATCAAGAACATTAAGAATCGAGTGTCGCGAGCGCGTCGGACGATTACCAATGAACAAGCCCACTAGGTAAATCGATAAGATGCCGCTGCCGCCAAGCATGTTAGAGAACGCAAACAGAGCCACGCCCCCACTGAGTACCAGAATGGAATAAAGGCCATCAGCCAATTGTACTCGATTGATTAAGCTCCATAGAACCCAGCCGCCGCCAATACCAACAAGAGTACCGATACCAAACTGCATCGCAAAACTTTGCAGTAGGAAGTTCATTCCCATCTCAGCGTCAGGGTTACCTAACAGCGCAATTAAGGTCACCGTCAGGAAGACCGCCATTGGGTCGTTAGTGCCCGATTCGATCTCTAGGGTTGAGCCAACACGCTCATTGAGACTCTGTCCTTTCAGCAAAGAGAATACCGCTGCCGCATCGGTTGAACCAACAATCGCCCCGACCAAGATGCCCTGCATTAATGACAATTCAAACAGCCAAGCCGCCATTAATCCGGTTAAGGTTGCTGTACATGCGACACCTATCGTCGCCAGCGAGAGCGAAGGCCAGAAAGCGACCTTGAAGCTCGCCACCTTGGTTCGCATACCGCCATCCAACAGAATCACGGCAAGCGCAAGGTTACTCACCAAGTAGGTCAGTGAGTAATCATCGAAATGAATATTACCGGGTCCATCTTCACCCGCTAACATACCAACGAACAAAAAGATCAAAAGAATAGGAACGCCCAATCGAGAGGACACTTGTGAGAAAAGCACGCTGATGGCGATGAGTACGGCACCAGTCAAGAATAAGTGGTTAATGGTTATTGCGTCCAATTCGTTCCCCCAAAGAATAAAATCCGAGCTTTAAGCCTGTTGATCTTTTGCCACTAGCTTGTTGATCTTCTGCCGTTTAGCAAGGCACGGTCGGTGAAAGTGCCGTTGTTACTATAACAAACTTATGTTTCGCTTCGTGTCATAAGCAGGGCTAAATACCGTTTCTCGGTCATTTAGTTGTTAAATTTTATGACTCGCAGTCTAATTCATCCCTTTTTGTTAGACCTTTGGCTAATTTAACAACATTGTAACATCACATTTTTCTATGGTTATGTCTCCTAGCTCCCATATTTCAGTACATTAGCGCTAATACCATCCCGACTAAAGTTGCACAGATCCCTTGACTTATCCTTGCTACATTCTAAATCGTAACATTACGTTAACACGCTATTTTACAAAACGGTTTCACAAAAACAGTTTCTACGAAAACGGAATAAAGGAGAAGGCAATGGCGTTCGAATCTACGGAACATGCTCAAGCCTACTGGAAGGAAAACTTGGGAATTATGGGAACACTGCTCGCGGTCTGGTTTGCGGTGTCTTACGGCGCTGGCATCTTATTTGTGGATGCCCTCAATACCGTTCAGTTTGGCGGGTTCAAGCTAGGATTTTGGTTCGCTCAGCAAGGTTCGATATACACCTTCGTGGCGCTGATATTTATTTACGTTGTCCGCATGAATGCGCTCGACAAAAAATACAACGTACAGGAAGACTAGAGGCTAGAACATGGATATTCAAACTTGGACGTTTATTCTCGTCGGTATTACTTTCGCGGTATATATCGGCATCGCAATCTGGGCTCGTGCAGGGTCTACTAGTGAGTTCTACGTTGCTGGCGGTGGTGTACACCCAGTAGCAAACGGCATGGCGACCGCCGCTGACTGGATGTCGGCAGCATCATTCATCTCAATGGCAGGTATCATCTCATTCGTTGGTTACGACGGTGCGGTTTACCTAATGGGTTGGACAGGTGGTTATGTACTACTTGCGCTATGCTTAGCACCTTACCTACGTAAGTTCGGTCAGTTTACGGTTCCTGATTTCATCGGTGAGCGTTACTACTCGAAAACGGCACGTATGGTAGCGGTATTCTGTGCAATCTTCGTATCGTTTACGTACGTTGCAGGCCAGATGCGTGGTGTGGGCGTTGTATTCTCTCGTTTCCTAGAAGTTGATATTAACCTAGGCATCATCATTGGTATGGGTATTGTGTTCTTCTACGCAGTACTAGGTGGCATGAAAGGCATCACTTATACGCAGGTAGCTCAATTCTGTGTCCTCATTTTCGCCTTCCTTGTTCCAGCAATCTTTACCTCAATCATGATGACAGGTAACCCACTTCCACAAGTTGGTATGGGCTCTACGCTATCAGGCACAGATGTTTACCTTCTTGATAAACTGGATGGACTGACCGAAGAACTCGGATTTACCGCCTATACCGAAGGTAACAAGAGCATGGTAGATGTATTCTTCATCTGTGCGGCTCTAATGGTCGGTACTGCGGGTCTTCCACACGTAATCATTCGTTTCTTCACGGTACCAAAAGTACGTGATGCTCGTATCTCAGCGGGTTGGGCACTACTGTTCATCTCATTGCTATACACAACAGCACCAGGAGTTGCAGCATTCGCTCGTGTAAACATGATCGAAACAATCAACGGCCCTGACATGCAAGGTGTCGCTGCAGCGGACGCACCAAGCTGGTACAGAAACTGGGAAAGCACTGGCCTAGTAGGTTGGGAAGATAAGAACGGCGATGGCAAAATGTTCTACTCGGGCGATGAGCGCAACGAGATGAAGATTAACCGTGACATCATCGTACTGGCTTCTCCAGAGCTAGCGAAACTACCAAACTGGGTTGTAGCACTGCTTGCAGCCGGTGGCCTAGCAGCCGCACTATCAACAGCCGCGGGTCTACTATTGGTCATCTCAACGTCGATTTCACATGACTTGTTGAAGAAAGGCTTCAGACCAAACATGACCGACAAGCAGGAGCTGTTAGCCGCTCGTCTGGCAGCCATGGTCGCGATTGTCGGTGCCGGTTACTTAGGTATTAACCCACCAGGCTTTGTAGCACAGGTAGTAGCGTTTGCCTTCGGCTTAGCCGCAGCATCCTTCTTCCCAGCGATTATCCTAGGTATCTTCTACAAGAAGATGAACAAGGAAGGCGCAATTGCAGGTATGTTGTCAGGTATTGCCTTCACAGCAAGCTACATCATCTACTTCAAGTTCATTAACCCAGCAGCAAGCACACCTGAAAACTGGTGGTTTGGTATCAGCCCAGAAGGCATCGGTACGCTAGGTATGTGTCTAAACTTCGTAGTATCGATTGCTGTAAACAAAGTAACTGCTGAAGTACCACAAGATGTACAAGATATGGTTGAGAACATCCGTTACCCGAAAGGTGCAGGTGAAGCTCACGACCACTAAGCACGACCATTAAACAAAGATGTTTAGCAAAAAATGAATCAGTACTTACATTGTAGGGATTAGGTACTGACTCCAGAAAGCCGATACTTCGTGTATCGGCTTTTTCTTTTTCTGCTCACTTTATAAAAAGATAAACAAAGGGTTGTTTTTAAAACTTTATTTGATAATAATTATCATTAACATCCAGTAAAGAGATGCAGATGATGATGAAAGAGCAGCAGGTTCTCTATTCGAGATTTTACAAAGCACAGGATCGCTTTGCTTCATTAGAACAAGTTCAAGGCCATGAGCCGTTTGTAATTCGAGAGTATATCGAGTGTGCACTGACGCTTTCGGCTTACTATGAAAAGCATGCCGCTCAAGAAAACATCTTGTTGTGCGAGCTGTATCTACGCCAAGTTTTCTTTCATTTGATTGAAGCGATTGAGTCTCCTCAGCGCAGTTTCGCCTTTCGTCATATCTGCCTAGACTCTATTCACTCACCACTATTTTATTTGAAGCGCCACTACTGCCAGCAACCTCAAGGCCAAGCGCGTTTTTTGAATCTCAGCCAAACACTAAAACAAGTCCAAGCCCCACTTGGCTAACAAGGATAGAACATGACCCTACAATTTCGGATTGAAAAAGACAGCATGGGCGAAGTGAAAGTCCCTGCCGATGCGCTATACCAAGCACAAACTCAGCGTGCAGCGGATAACTTCGCGTTTAGCTCTCACAAGATGCCGACCAGTTTTATTCAAGCACTGGCGTTAATTAAACAGGCAGCGGCAGATACCAATGCTCAGTTAGGTCTACTGGAAGGTGATATTGCCAACGCGATAGCCGAAGCCAGCCAAGAGATCATTGAGGGTAAACACCTCGATCAATTCCCTATCGATGTCTACCAAACCGGTTCAGGTACCAGTTCCAACATGAATGCCAATGAAGTGATTGCTACGCTTGCCTCAAGAAGCTTGCAAGGCGACGTGAACCCCAATGATCACGTCAACATGGGCCAAAGCAGTAACGATGTGGTGCCAACCGCAATTCAAGTGAGCGTTGCTTTGATGGCTGAAAATAAGCTATTACCTGCATTAACTCACCTTTCTGAAGCACTCACCATCAAACAACAGGAACTTGCGGAGGTCGTGAAGACCGGCCGCACTCATCTAATGGATGCGATGCCAATGACCTTTGCTCAAGAGCTAGGTGGTTGGAAATTTCAGATAGAACACGCTAAGCAAGCAATAGAGAACACCCTGCCCGCTATCAAGGCTTTAGCACAAGGTGGTACTGCGGTTGGAACAGGGATCAATGCTGACCCACGCTTTGCCGATAAGTTTGCGAGTAACCTGTCTCAATCGACAAAGATCAGTTTTAGCTCGAGTGAAAACTTCTTTTTTAGCCTCAGCAGTCAAGACGCGATCGTTGCGCTGTCAGGTCAGCTCAAAACGGCAGCAGTTGCGATCATGAAGATCTCAAACGATCTTCGCTGGATGAACTCTGGGCCGTTGGCTGGCTTAGGGGAAATTGAATTACAGGCTCTACAACCAGGCTCATCGATCATGCCTGGCAAGGTAAATCCTGTGATTCCAGAAGCTGCAGCTATGGCGGCGGCGCAAGTCATTGGCAACGACACCACCATTACCGTAGCCGGACAATCAGGTAACTTCCAACTTAATGTGATGCTGCCAGTGATTGCTCATAACGTGTTGGAAAGTATTGAGTTATTGGCAAACAGCTCAGTCGCTTTAGCGGACAAAGCCATCGCGACCTTCACGGTACGCCAAGACAATCTCGATTTGGCACTGTCAAAGAACCCAATCCTAGTGACCGCACTTAACCCTGTGATTGGCTACTTGAAGGCGGCTGATATTGCCAAGAAAGCTTACAAAGAAGGCTTACCAATTCTGGATGTCGCAGAAAGAGAAACCGATCTTAGCCGAGAAGAGCTCAGTAAACTGCTTGATCCAACCACACTGACACAAGGTGGCATTGCTGGTTAGTTATTGAATTAACAAGCGAATCGGCGTTCGCAAAAAAAACAGAGACAAAAAAGGCCTCATCTGAGGCCTTTTCACTATCCGCTCACGAACGTACTAATCCGAGCCTGTTAACCCAAACTAGCTCACTCGATTCAAGACCGCTCTTAACTTAAGTGGCTTCACTGGCTTGGCAATAAAGCGAAAGCTGTTGGCCTTTATCGCTGCCAACATGTCATCGGTTCTATCGGCACTAATGATGACCCCTTCAAAAGAGTCTCCGAGGCGCAAGCGACACTGCTGCAGGACTTCGAGACCCGTTCTGCCATTATCTAAACGGTAATCAGAGAAAATCACATCAGGTAGCCAACCCTCATCTAGGCACTGCAAGCTTTCGACCAAATCAACCGCCGTCTTAACCTCACAGCCCCAACGTCCGATCAGGTTTTCCATACCGACTAAGATTTCTCGTTCATTATCGACACACAATATCTTGAGATGTTCGATGTCGCTGGTCGCCATTGGCGTCGAAGCTTGCACAACTGGAGCCACTTTTTCCGCTCTAGCTAAAGTGATGGAAAAGACACTGCCTTGCCCCGGCCATGAGCGCATCGAAATTTGATGGCCAAGCACATGAGCAATACCTTTCGAGATTGCTAACCCTAACCCCAATCCTTGATCGGCTCGTACTTGGCTGCCACGAGTAAACTCTTCAAAGATTTCTTGTTGCTTGTCTTCATCGATACCGGTTCCATTATCCCACACATCAATTCGAACCTGTCCATTGACTCTTCTCGCACCCAGTACCACTTTCCCTTCCGGGTTGTAGCGGAACGCATTGGTCAAAAAGTTCTGAATCACACGCCTCAACAGCTTAGGGTCTGAATGAATGAACAATGACGACGGAATCATCTTAAACTCAATTTTCTGTTGTCTCGCTAGAGCGCTAAATTCCGCGTTCAAATTGGTTAATACGTCATGCACGGCAATCGCGTGAATGTTGGTTTCTAACTTTCCGGACTCCAATCGAGAGATATCTAGCAAGTCACCAATCAAATCTTCTGCGGCGCCAAGTGCACTCTCGATGTGAGATGACAATTGCTTCACCTCTTGCTCTTTTGCCACCTCAGACAGTGACGAAGCAAATAGACGTGCGGCATTGAGCGGCTGCATCAAATCGTGGCTTACCGCGGCTAGAAAACGACTCTTAGATTGTGATTCTTGATCCGAAATCTGCGTGGCTTTTACCAAGCGATGATTCAGTTTTTCGAGCTCTTGAGTTCGCTCATGCACTCTCGATTCCAAACTTTCGTTGGCATCTTTTAGCGCTTGCTCTGCTTGTCGGAATACCGTGATGTCGGTAAAGCTCATCACAAAGCCACCACTTGGCATCGGGTTACCTTGCACTTCAATCACTCGACCATCAGGACGAATGCGAGAAGAGGTATGTCGAGTGCCTTGCTCCAAATGATAAACACGGCGACGCACATGATCTTCAGGGTCACCCGGACCACACAAACCTTGCTGAGCATTATGGCGAATCACATCGGAGATCGGCCTGCCCACTTGTATCAAACCAGCAGGGAACTCAAACAATTCTAGATAGCGCTGATTCCACGCCACCAGCCTCATTTGTTTGTCGATTACTGCGATGCCTTGGCCAATATGTTCAATCGCGCCTTGCAGTAAACCACGGCTGAAGTCGTACAGTTCCGAAGCTTCATCCACGATGGTCGCGACTTCTTCAAGCTGCATGTTTCTTCCCTGTAAAGCGGAAGTAAGTACTAACTTAGCAGACGAAGCACCGAATACTCCGGCGAGCACGCGCTCTGCGTGTCGAATCAGACTTGCAGGCGCTTGTTGATTAGGAAGCAGCGGCTGACCGTGTTGTTGCCAATAGCTGTGTAAGGCACTTTTCGCACGTTTGCGACCCACAAAACGCGACGCCAGCATCTCTAATTCAGCGACCGTCACTCGGTTCTGGTAAAGGCTAATATTCTCGTTTTCAGGCAGCGGCGTGCCAACAAATGCTGCTGATTGTAAGCGCTCACTTAGACTTGGCCTGGTCGACATCGAAACTACGGCATAGCACAAGGTATTAAGTACAATACTCAGCACAATGCCCCAGTTTGAACTGCTGATATTCCAGCTACTGAGCAGTTCTGGCGGCGTGATAATCCACAGTAAAAGGTTACTTTCACTGTCGCCAGCCAACATGCTGGTTTGGCTCATCAAGGTAATCAGCCAAATCAACGAGCCCACCATTAAGCCGACATACACGCCCTTGCGGTTACCCGGGCGCCAGTACAAACCACCAATAAGTGCTGGCGCGAATTGAGCAATCGCAGCAAAGGAAAGAAAGCCAATCGCTGACAGTGAATGGATGGTATCGAGCGCTTGATAAAACAGCCAAGCACCCAGTAACAGCAGTAAAATTAGCCCGCGGCGAATCACCAATAGCAGGCCAGAAAAGTGTCGATGGGTTCTTTGAGTTAGGCGCATACGGCGCAGTAACAATGGCATCACTAAATCATTCGACACCATGATCGCCAAGGCGATGGTCGACACTATCACCATGCCACTTGCCGCAGACGTACCACCAAGGAAAGCCAGCAAGGCAATGTGATTAGCGCCTTCTGACATTGGCACACTGATCACATAGGTATCCGCTGGCATACCAGTAAGTAGTCCTTGTCCTGCCCAAGCAATTGGCAGCACGAACAGTCCCATCAAAATCAGGTAAAGCGGAAACAACCAACGAGCGGTATGCAGGTCTTGAGGACGTTCGTTCTCTACCACCATGGTATGGAACTGGCGTGGCAGACAGACAATCGCCAACATGGTTAAAACGGTATGAATAATTAAGGTCGGAATATTGGGTGATTCGTAGGTGGAAGCCGCCACATCAAGCAAGTCGATCTTGTCGCTGCTCATCGCCAGATACATGATGAATAGGCCAACGATCAGGAATGCCGCGAGCTTAACGATGGATTCAAACGCCACCGCCATCATCATGCCACGGTGATGCTCTGTGTTATCAATGTGTCTTGTACCAAACAGCATGGTGAAAATAGCCAAAGCACCGACCACAAACCAAGACACATGATAGTCCTGATAACCGAAGTCAGCCGCTAGGTTGGGTGCAACAATATCCAACCCCATGGTAATACCACGCAGTTGCAGAGCAATATAAGGAAGGATACCAACCACGGCGATAACCGTCACCGCCACCGCTAAGCCCTGAGATTTTCCATAACGAGCCGCGATAAAGTCGGCAATGGAGGTGATATGTTCCCGCTTCGCAATCAGGATCAACCGCGCCAAGATCCGCCAGCCTAGTGTAAAGACTAGAATCGGGGCGAGGTAAATGGGTAAAAAAGACCAAGGGTTGTTACTCGCCTGTCCGACCGTTCCATAGAAGGTCCAAGAGGTACAATACACGGCAATCGAAAGGCTATAGATCCACGGGCGCCAACGCGATAGCCAACGAACCTGCCTGTCTCCATACCAAGCGATCAGAAATAACACGCCCAAGTAGGCTAAAGAGACTGGAATTACTATCCATCCTTGCATTGAAAACCCTTTTTTCATCCATAAAAAAACCTCTCCATAAGGGAGAGGTTTCATTTAACTAAGGATGGGTGATTAACTCAATCGCATCGCTTAAATTCTGTGCTTTAGACTCTAATTATCAGCATTTGCTGTGAGATTCTGACTGTTCCGAATCTGATTGATTAATCTCAACCACTGAACTTCTTTCATCCAACTTAATGAACAGAGCAAGTGCACCCATAGCAGCCATACCCCAGAAGATATTTGCGCCCCAAAGCTCATAACCCCAACCACTTAAGGTGGTCATCAGTGCAATAAAGGCACCTAATGGAATCGCGTTATACAGAGCTTGTAGCGCAACCATCTTGTTTTGTTCTTCAGATTGGATGTATTGAATCGCGGCGATGTGTGCCATGGCAAAGGTCACGCCATGCAGTAGCTGCACCATCACCAGTGCGAAAATCGCTGTCGTTGATGCGGTAATACCCCAACGCGCCATCACCCCAATAGCCGCGACGACAAACAAAGTACGCAGTGACCAGCCTGAGAATAATCGCTTACTCAGAGCAAATACGGCCACTTCAGCAACAACACCTAAACTCCACAAGTAACCGATAATAGCTTCTGAGTGACCCGCTTCTTTCCAATAAATCGCACTAAAACTGTAGTAAGCCGCATGACTACCTTGCAGCAGCGCCATCAAGGCTAAAAACTTTACCACTGACGACTCACGCAGCAGTTCACCTAGTTTTGGTCGCGCCGCTTGTTGCTCAGATTGCGTTACTGGCATCACGTTAGGATTTCTCATCGCCAGAATTAATGACAACAACACGCCCGCAAGTGCAGTATACAAAATCATGTCGGTGCCAAATTGTGCCACCAAATAGCCAACAACCGTTGAACCTGCGATAAAGGCAATTGAGCCCCAAAGGCGAGTTCGGCCGTAGTCGAGCATTTTCAAACGACTGTAATGGTTAGCCATCGCATCAGAAAGAGGAATGATCGGCCCACAACAGAGGTTAAACAGTACCGTTGCCAACAACATCAGTATAAAACTGCCACCGGTGAAGAAGTGGAAACCGACAAACAGCAGCGCAGCGAAACTCAAACAGCGTAGCGCTGGCATCAAGTGTTCCACTTTATGGATACGCGGCGTAATCACTAAGTTGGCCACACAACGAGTTGCAAAGCCGATACCAATCAATACGCCAATATCACCAGCAGACACGCCTTGGTCTTCAAACCACAACGCCCAAAATGGCAAATACACGCCATACGCAAAAAAGAAACCAAGAAAATACTGAGAGATCCAGCCATAGGGTGAAGGGCTAAACATAAATGACCTATAAAGTGTGCGGAAAAAGGCAGCACCAATTATGCCTATCTCGCATACGATGAAAAAGGGAATTATTACTGGGATAGTATTCCCATATTCAATGGGTCTGGATATCGCATTTCAACAAGAGATTTCACGCTCATCAATACTCATACTCGCATTTAGACTAAAGTCGTCTGGAGCTTCGCTGGTATTTTGTCAGACTGATTAAAGACTCCCATTTCTTCTTGTGATGCTTATGCCTGACAAATTTAATATGCAGCACCCGCCCTTCGATAGCCTGTCCGACGCCGAACAGTTGAAGCTTCGCTCTTCATTAGACGTGGTGTATTACCGCTCTCAAGAAGTGATACTGGAAGCTGAAAGGCCGAGCCGACACCTGCATATTTTGATCAAAGGAGCTGTTGAAGAGCGCGCGAGCAGTGATGGTGAGATTTACGCACACTATGCCAATGACGATATTTTTGATGTCCGCAGCCAGTTTGAACCCCACACCAAACACCAATATATCGCACTCGAAGATACATTAAGTTATCTGCTGCCCACCGATATTTTTCTTGAGCTTTACCACGCCAATGGCCAATTCGCTGCCTACTTTGATAGCAACCTATCAACACGAAAAGCTTTGATAGAAGCCGCCCAGCAGCAACAGAATCTTGCCGAGTTTATATTAACCAAAGTGGATGACTCTATCTATCACCCACCACTGATACTTGAACCAAACCAACCGATCAACCAAGTCACTCAAACCCTTAAAGAACAAGGGTTAGACTCGGCCCTAGTCCATTTGGAACATAATGATCCAAAAGCTTTTGGAACATCATGTTCCTTGTCGTATGGAATCGTCACTCGAACCAATTTATTGCATGCTGTGATGCTCGATAATTTCACACTGGATGCGCCTGTCGGTGAGATCGCAACGTTTCCGGTGATGCACGTGAACCAAGGCGATTTCTTATTTAACGCCATGATTACCATGACCAGAAATCGAGTAAAAAGGTTGATGGTTTGTGATGGTAAAAATGCGGTCGGCATGGTGGATATGACACAGATTCTCAGTGCATTCTCCACACACTCCCACGTTCTTACTTTGCGTATTGCGCGCGCCACCAGCGTTGAAGAATTGGCAATGGCATCCAACAAACAACGTCAACTGGTCGAGAGCTTGCTCAGTAATGGGATTCGCACACGCTTTATCATGGAGCTGATTTCTGCGGTCAACGAACAGATCATAGAGAAGGCTTTTGAGTTGGTGATCCCACCTGCACTGCATAATCATTGCTGCCTAATCGTGTTGGGTTCTGAGGGGCGTGGAGAGCAAATTCTCAAAACCGATCAAGACAACGCTCTGATTATTCAAGATGGTTTGGAATGGCATCAATGCCAAAGTGCCATGAACGACCTCACCCATACCCTTCAACAATTGGGTTACCCACTGTGCCCGGGCAACGTAATGGTCAACAATCCGAAATGGGTGCATTCAGAACAAGAGTGGAAACAAACCCTCACCCATTGGGTAAAAAAAGCCACGCCAGACACCGTGATGGATATCGCGATCATGGCAGATGCACACGCAGTAGCGGGGAATAGAGAGTTATTAAAACCTGTAAAGCAGCACCTCAGTGATTTAATGCTCGGACAAGAATTGATTCTGACGGAGTTCTGCCGCCCGGCGCTGAACTTCTCAGTTCCCCTGACCCTGTTTGGTAATGTGAAGCAATCTAAGTCCGGACTCGATATCAAACAAGGCGGTATTTTCCCTATCGTGCATGGTGTGAGAGCGCTTTGCCTAGAACATGGTGTCACGGTCAACAACACCTTCGAACGCATTGAGCAGCTGGTCAGCAAGAAAGTATTAGAGCAAAGTACTGCCGATAATCTCAGTGAAGCACTCAAGCAATTCTTTAAGTGGCGCTTAGCCCAAAGGCTTTCTCAGCAGCACAGCAGCAACAAGATTAACGTCAAACTGATGGAACGAGCAGACAGGGATCTGCTTCGTCATAGCCTGCACGTGGTGAAGAAATTCAAGCAATGGCTCGGCTACCACTATCAGATACGGGATTAGGCATTGAACGATGAATAGGTTGGTTCGCTATTACTGGCATCACAAGCTCAAAGGCTCCCTCTATCAGCCTCTGTTTACCGCGCCTATTGATCATGAATATGTATCGCTCGATTGTGAAACCACCAGCCTAGATCCCAATCAGGCAGAATTAGTTACCATTGCCGCGACCAAGATCATCGGTAACCGAATCATTACCAGCCAACCTTTTGAAGTCCGGTTGCGCGCCCCCCAATCGCTCGATTGCAATTCAATAAAAATCCACCGTATCCGTCATCAAGATCTAAAGCACGGCATCGAAGAAAAACAGGCTTTAATCGAGCTACTGAACTTCATTGGAAATCGTCCTTTAGTCGGCTATCACATCCGCTATGATAAAAAAATTCTCGACCGCGCCTGTTTAAAACAGCTTGGATTTCCACTGCCTAACCGATTAGTCGAAGTGAGCCAACTCTATCAAGACAAACTCGAAAGACAGCTGCCCAACGCCTATTTTGATCTCAGTATGGACGCCATCTGTCGCCAACTCGATTTACCTATCCCGGTCAATAAACATGATGCATTACAAGACGCTATCTCCGCTGCGCTGATCTTTGTGCGCCTGAAACATGGTGACCTTCCCCGTTTCAACTCTTCTTATTCTTAATTCAACCACTGGCGCTTCACATAGAGAGCAACATCTCAAAATTGAACTTAACTCGCTATTTTGTAAGTGAAAAGCAGCGTCTCATCCTAAAGTCTAATTGTGGAAATCGCCGTCCTAGCCGAGAGTGATAACACAAAGACGGTTCTGTAATAGACCTAGAAACTGAACACAAAGGAAGTTGCCAGTTCATTAGGAATGTAGGCACAAGGAGAGATGCAATGAGTGAAGCCCACGTTTATCCGGTAAAAGAAAATATTAAATCAACCACACACGCGGATAATGACACTTACCTAGCCATGTACCAGCAATCTGTTTCTGACCCTGAAGGCTTTTGGGGTGAACACGGAAAAATCGTTGATTGGATCAAACCTTTCACACAAGTAAAAAACACCTCTTTCGACCCTGGCCACATTGATATTCGCTGGTTTGAAGATGGCACGCTTAACGTTTCGGCTAACTGTATCGACCGCCACCTTGCTGAGCGCGGTGATGAAGTCGCTATCATCTGGGAAGGCGATGACCCGGCAGATGATAAAACTCTAACTTTTAATGAACTGCATAAAGAAGTGTGCCTGTTTTCGAATGCTCTAAAAGAGCAAGGCGTGCGCAAAGGTGATGTGGTTTGTTTATACATGCCAATGGTGCCAGAAGCGGCAGTAGCCATGCTGGCGTGTACCCGTATCGGTGCGGTTCACACAGTCGTATTTGGTGGTTTCTCACCAGAAGCACTGTCTGGTCGTATTATCGATTCAAATTCTAAAGTCGTTATCACTGCCGATGAAGGCGTGCGTGGCGGCCGTGCTGTTCCACTGAAAAAGAATGTCGATGAAGCACTGACGAACCCTGAAGTGAAAAACATCGAGAAGGTTGTTGTATTCAAACGCACTGGCGGTGATGTGGCATGGCACGAACATCGCGATGTGTGGTGGCACGATGCTATTGCTAATGTATCTGCAGATTGCCCACCAGAAGAGATGAACGCAGAAGATCCACTATTCATCCTTTATACGTCAGGCTCAACAGGTAAACCTAAAGGCGTTATGCACACCACAGGTGGCTACCTTGTTTATGCTGCGATGACCTTCAAATACGTATTCGATTACCAAGAAGGCGAGACTTTCTGGTGTACAGCCGATGTGGGTTGGATTACCGGTCACACATATCTTGTTTACGGACCGCTTGCTAATGGCGCAAAAACGATTCTGTTTGAAGGCGTGCCAAATTACCCGAACACCAGCCGCATGAGCGAAGTGGTCGATAAGCACCAAGTTAATATTCTTTATACGGCGCCAACGGCTATTCGTGCATTGATGGCGAAAGGCAATGAAGCCGTTGAAGGTACTTCTCGTGACAGCCTAAGAATCATGGGCTCAGTGGGTGAACCTATCAACCCAGAGGCGTGGGAGTGGTACTACAAAACAATCGGTAATGAGCAATCTCCAATTGTTGATACATGGTGGCAAACAGAAACGGGCGGTATCTTGATTGCACCGCTACCAGGCGCAACAGACCTGAAACCGGGCTCTGCAACTCGTCCATTCTTCGGTGTGCAACCGGCACTGGTTGATAACATGGGTAACATCATTGAGGGTGCAACAGACGGCAACCTAGTGATTCTTGACTCTTGGCCAGGCCAAATGCGTACCGTTCATGGCGATCATGACCGCTTCGAACAGACTTACTTCTCGACCTTTAAAGGCATGTACTTCACCAGTGACGGCGCTCGTCGTGATGAAGACGGTTACTACTGGATTACGGGGCGTGTCGATGATGTACTTAACGTATCAGGTCACCGTATGGGTACTGCTGAGATTGAATCGGCTCTAGTCGCGTTCGATAAGATTGCAGAAGCCGCGATTGTGGGCATCCCTCATGATATTAAAGGCCAAGCGATTTACGCTTACATCACGCTGAATGATGGTGAGTTCCCAACCGCAGAGCTTCATAAAGAAGTAAAAGACTGGGTACGTAAAGAGATTGGCCCAATTGCAACGCCAGATGTACTGCACTGGACCGACTCTCTACCAAAAACTCGTTCGGGTAAAATCATGCGTCGTATCCTGCGTAAAATCGCGACTGGCGATACAGGTAACCTAGGTGATACCTCGACACTGGCCGACCCAAGTGTGGTTGATAAGCTGATTGCCGAGAAAGCAGAACTGGCATAAGCAGCCAGTCACAGCAGCTAATCACTGTTTAAAACAGCACTTTCTAAACCGTCACCTATGTGGCGGTTTTTTTTATGGCTGATCTTGATCTCAAATATCCCGCCCCAAATTAAGGCTAAGACGCTTTTTTGTTAAGTTGGTAACAATTCCAAGCTGTATCAATAGGAGATTAGACCAGTAAATTGCTGCGATTTGCGCTGAATTAGCTATAATCTGGTTCTAATTTTTAAATTTGGGTTTTTCTCACTGGAAATTAACCGCAAATTTTCAATAAAATGGCAACATTCACGTTCGTAAACACGATAAAGGAAGATAGCCCCACGATGTCTACAAAGTTTCGCATTCTAGTTTTAAATGGCCCAAACCTTAACCTGTTAGGCCTTAGAGAGCCCGCACACTACGGTTCTCAAACACTTGATCAGATTATTAGCTCACTGACCGAGCAAGCGAAAGCACACGATGTTGAGCTATCTCACTTACAGTCAAATCGTGAGTACGAACTGATTGAAGCTATCCATAGTGCTTATCAAAATGTTGATTTTATTATTATCAACCCAGCAGCCTTTACACATACCAGTGTGGCACTGCGTGATGCACTACTTGGCGTTGCAATACCATTTATTGAGGTTCATCTATCGAATGTTCACGCGCGTGAACCATTCCGTCACCACTCTTACCTATCTGATAAAGCAGAAGGTGTGATTTGTGGCTTAGGTGCCCAAGGTTATCAATTTGCTTTGACCGCTGCGCTCAGCAAGCTCAACTCAAAGTAAACATAAACAACGAACTATTACTAACCTACTCAGTCATAGAGTAAGTTCAATTAACAGATAAAGAGAAAGAAACAATGGATATTCGCAAAATCAAAAAGCTAATCGAATTGGTTGAAGAGTCTGGTATTTCTGAGCTAGAAATCTCTGAAGGTGAAGAGTCAGTACGAATCAGTCGTAACAGCACTGCACCTGTAGCACCTGTTCAATATGCAGCAGCTCCAGCACCTGTAGCGGCAGCAGCTCCTGCGGCGGCACCTGTAGCAGCAGAAGCAGCAGCTCCTGCAGTTCCAGCTGGTCACCAAGTTCTTTCTCCAATGGTTGGTACTTTCTACGGCGCTCCAAGCCCAGACGCAAAACCATTCGTTAAAGTTGGTCAATCTGTAACTGCTGGCGAAACGCTATGTATCGTTGAAGCAATGAAAATGATGAACCAAATCGAAGCTGATAAATCTGGTGTTGTAACAGCTATCCTAGTTGAAGACGGTCAACCAGTAGAATTCGACCAAGCTCTAGTAATTATCGAATAATAGAGAGCACTCATTATGTTAGATAAATTAGTAATCGCGAACCGTGGTGAGATTGCACTACGTATTCTGCGTGCATGTAAAGAGCTTGGCATTAAAACGGTAGCGGTTCACTCAACTGCTGACCGTGATCTTAAGCACGTACTGCTTGCAGACGAAACCATTTGTATCGGTCCAGCTCGTGGTATCGATAGCTACCTAAACATCCCTCGTATCATCAGCGCAGCTGAAGTTACAGGTGCAGTAGCTGTTCACCCTGGCTACGGCTTCCTATCTGAAAATGCAGACTTTGCAGAACAGGTAGAGCGCAGTGGCTTTATCTTCGTTGGCCCTAAAGCTGAAACCATTCGCATGATGGGTGACAAAGTGTCAGCTATCACGTCAATGAAGAAAGCTGGCGTACCTTGTGTACCGGGTTCTGACGGCCCTCTTGACGACGACGAAGCAAAAAACAAAGCGCACGCTAAACGCATTGGCTTCCCAGTTATCATCAAGGCATCTGGCGGCGGCGGCGGTCGTGGTATGCGTGTTGTTCGTTCTGAAGCAGAATTAACAGAAGCTATCGCGATGACTCGTGCTGAAGCAAAAGCATGTTTCAACAACGACATGGTTTACATGGAGAAATTCCTAGAAAACCCACGTCACATTGAAGTACAAGTGCTTGCAGATGGCCAAGGTAATGCTATCCACCTAGGTGAGCGTGACTGTTCAATGCAACGTCGTCACCAGAAAGTTGTGGAAGAAGCGCCAGCTCCAGGTATCACTGAAGAGATGCGTAAGTACATTGGCGAACGTTGTACTCGTGCATGTATTGAGATCGGTTACCGCGGTGCAGGTACATTTGAATTCCTATACGAGAACGGTGAATTCTACTTCATCGAAATGAACACTCGTATCCAGGTTGAACACACGATTACTGAAATGGTAACGGGTATCGACCTAGTGAAAGAACAGCTACGTATTGCAGCTGGTCAGCCTCTATCATTCACTCAGGATGACATTAAGCTGCGTGGCCACTCAATCGAATGTCGTATCAATGCTGAAGATCCAGTTCGTTTCCTACCTTCACCAGGTAAGATTGAACGTTTCCACGCACCAGGCGGCATGGGCGTACGTTGGGAATCTCACATCTACACGGGTTACACAGTGCCACCACACTACGATTCAATGATTGGTAAGCTGATCACTTACGGTGAGAACCGTGATGTTGCTATCGCTCGTATGAAGAACGCATTGGGTGAAATGATTGTTGAAGGTATTAACGTTAATACTGAGCTTCAACTGTCTATTATGAACGACGAAAACTTCCAACACGGTGGTGCAAACATCCACTACCTTGAGAAGAAACTTGGTTTGTCATAATCCGTTCGTTTAAGAACAGTCAAAATGCTCACTTCGGTGAGCATTTTTGTTTTTGAACCGCCGAAAAAATCAATCTTTAACCCCCATTATATTCCGTGGGGTTTTGGTGAATTTGCTCATATTTTCTGCTAGACTCGCCATCCAATTTTTCTCATATAGAAGATGCAGCCATGCCTTGGATTCAAATCAAGCTTAATGCTACCAATGAAAATGCCGAACAAATCGGCGACATGTTAATGGAAGAGACTGGTGCTCTTTCTGTAACTTTCCTGGATGCACAAGATACCCCTGTATTTGAGCCTCTGCCAGGCGAAACTCGCCTTTGGGGTGATACTGACATTCTCGCGCTTTACGACGCTGAGACTGATACTGGTGTCGTTCTAGCGCAGATTAAAGCAAGCAACATGTTCCCTGCAGACTTTGCTCATAAAGTAGAGCAAATTGAAGACAAGGATTGGGAGCGTGAATGGATGGACAACTTCCACCCAATGAAGTTTGGTGAGCGTTTATGGATCTGCCCTAGCTGGCGCGATATCCCTGAACCTGACGCTGTTAACGTAATGCTAGACCCTGGCCTTGCATTTGGTACAGGTACTCACCCGACAACGGCATTGTGTCTTGAGTGGCTTGAAGGCTTAGACCTTGCAGGCAAAACCGTGATCGACTTCGGTTGTGGCTCAGGCATCCTAGCGATCGCTGCGATCAAACTAGGCGCAGCAAAAGTTATCGGGATCGACATTGATCCTCAAGCTCTGCTTGCATCAAAAGACAACGCACAACGCAATGGCGTTGCTGAGCAACTAGAGGTGTTCTTGCCACAAGATCAACCGGAAGGTTTGCTAGCAGACGTTGTTGTTGCCAACATTCTTGCGGGTCCATTACGCGACCTTTCTGGCATCATCAAGGGCCTAGTTAAGCCAAATGGTGTACTTGCGATGTCGGGTGTTTTAGATACACAAGCAGAAGATGTTGCCACTTATTATCGTGATGAGCTTCACATTGATCCGATCATCGAACAACAAGAATGGTGTCGAATCTCAGGTCGCAAGCAAGGCTAGACAAGACTTTGGGCGCTAATTGACTGAAATTTAAACAAATTACAAAAACAAATTGTAAATGCTCAAATATTAGTCTTTTCACGCAGCGAAAAAATGCGTAAAATGCGCGCCCTTGCTGGTACAGAACTGTGATGACATTTTTGAAAATCGGAAATTATCAACTTAAGAACAATCTAATCGTCGCTCCTATGGCTGGCGTAACGGATAGACCATTCCGTGAGTTGTGTCTTCGCTACGGTGCGGGGATGGCAGTCAGTGAAATGATGTCCTCCAATCCGAAAGTTTGGAAAACGTCAAAGTCTCAGCAGCGTATGGTACATGAAGGCGAATCGGGCATTCGTTCAGTACAAATCGCTGGTGCAGATCCACAGCTTATGGCCGAGGCTGCTCAATTTAATGTCGATAACGGTGCGCAAATCATCGATATCAACATGGGTTGTCCAGCCAAAAAAGTGAATAAGAAGCTTGCGGGCTCAGCCTTACTGCAGCATCCAGAACTCATTGAAGACATTCTGAAAGCGGTGGTAAATGCTGTCGACGTTCCAGTAACGTTGAAAACGCGCACAGGCTGGGATACAGACAATAGAAACTGTGTCCAAATCGCGAAAATAGCCGAAGACTGCGGCATACAAGCTCTTGCGCTCCATGGAAGAACTCGCGCTTGTATGTACAAAGGTGAGGCAGAATACAAACACATTAAAGCAGCGAAACAAGCAGTATCTATTCCGGTTATCGCTAACGGTGATATCGATAGTCCGGAAAAAGCGAAGTTTGTGCTGGAGTACACCGGCGCTGATGCTTTAATGATAGGTCGACCTGCCCAAGGACGTCCTTGGATTTTTAACGAAATCCTACACTATTTGGAAAACGGCACCACGATGGACCCACTCCCGATTTCGGAAGTGAAAGACATCATGCTTGGTCATGTGCACGCTCTACATGAATTTTATGGAGAGTTTTTAGGCCCTCGCATCGCTCGTAAGCATGTGGGTTGGTATCTAAAAGAACATGAACAAGCGAGTGAGTTTCGCCGTACCTTCAACGCATTCGAAGCAGGTGATCTGCAGCTTGAAGCGCTAGAAGGTTTTTTTGATAACGTTGCACCATAATTACGAGAAGAGCTAGACCGAATATGTTCGAACAAAATCTGACTTCAGAAGCATTGACAGTAACTACAGTTACATCACAAGACCAAATCACGCAGAAGCCACTACGTGACTCAGTTAAAGCATCATTGAAAAATTACCTTGCTCAATTAAACGGTCAAGAAGTCAGCGAGTTATACGAATTAGTATTAGCTGAAGTTGAACAGCCACTACTAGACACTATCATGCAGTACACTCGCGGTAACCAAACTCGCGCAGCAACCATGATGGGTATTAACCGCGGTACTCTTCGCAAGAAACTTAAAAAATACGGCATGAACTAATCGTTCTTTCGTAATTTATTGAATTGAAAGCCAAGCTCATTGTTGAGTTTGGCTTTTTTTTGGCTTGTCGATCCGTGATAGTCGCTGATTACTCTCCAGTGCGACAGCAGCGACCTTTGTCGACGTTTGCTGAGTCCAAGGCTGCTAGAATCGAACAATGGCTTGCATCATCGTCTACGTGACCACAACACGCATCATTAATCTTTTTAAGTGCGGTGCGAATCTTAGTTAACTCGGTAATCTTCTCATCAATCATCTCTAGCTTTGCTGAGGTAATCGACTTCACTTCAGCGCAACTGTGCTGTGTGGCCTCGAGGCGAATCTCAAGCAATTCTTTAATCTCGTCCAAACTCAGCCCCAACGCTTTAGATTTGAGAATAAACGTCACCTGTTTCTGGTTATTTTCATCATATAGGCGATAACCCGAGTCACTGCGACTGGCTGGCGCGATCAGGTTATTCTTCTCATAAAATCGCAAGGTATCGGCTGTCACACCGCATCGCTTCGCTAATTCACCGATCTGAAACATGTTTTTTCCTACTGTTTCGTCCATTCCACAATTAACCTTATCGTTACTTTTTAGGCTGAAATGGCACTTTTCATAATTAATTTTGAGATGCCAAACGATTGCGCGAGCTTTTTTGTAATAAATTAGTTAGAATCTGCGCCATCAAATTTGGAGTTGGTTATCTTATAGCTTAATCATAAGACTAACCCAAAAGGTCTTTACCAAAACTGGCCAATATTTTATCTCTTACTGGTATCTAAGATAATCCACGCTAAGAAGATAGAAACAAGTTCTTTTTTGGCAAATATCTTTATTTTAACCCCATGAATTTGAGGAAGATGGAAGCATGAATAACGCTCGTCCAATTCGCCGCGCTCTAATCAGCGTATCAGACAAAACTAGTATCGTTGAATTTGCACAAGCTCTTGCTAACCGTGGTGTAGATATCCTATCTACCGGTGGCACTGCTCGCCTGCTTGCTGAAAAAGGCATCTCTGTTACAGAAGTATCTGACTACACTGGTTTCCCAGAAATGATGGATGGCCGTGTTAAGACTCTGCACCCAAAAGTTCATGGTGGTGTTCTAGGCCGTCGTGGCCAAGATGATGACGTGATGGAAACTCACGGTATCAACCCTATCGATATGGTTGTTGTAAACCTATACCCATTCGCAGAAACCGTTGCTAAAGAAGGTTGTACCCTTGCTGATGCTGTTGAGAACATCGACATCGGCGGCCCTACAATGGTTCGCTCTGCAGCGAAAAACCACAAAGACGTAACGATCGTTGTTAACGCACACGACTACGAGCGCGTTGTCGCTGAAATGGACGCGAACGATAAATCTCTAACACTAGAGACTCGCTTCGACCTCGCTATCGCAGCATTCGAGCACACCGCTTCTTACGACGGCATGATCGCAAACTACTTCGGCACTATGGTTCCATCTTACGGTGCCTCTCTACTTGATGAAGAAGGAAAGAAGGCTGACGAAGAGTCTAAATTCCCTCGCACGTTCAACCAACAGTTCGAGAAAAAGCAAGACATGCGCTACGGTGAGAACAGCCACCAGGCAGCCGCATTCTACGTTGAAGCAAACCCTGAAGAAGCATCAGTTTCTACAGCTCGCCAGATTCAAGGTAAAGCCCTTTCTTACAACAACATCGCTGACACCGACGCAGCACTTGAGTGTGTGAAAGAGTTCGACCAGCCAGCATGTGTGATCGTTAAGCACGCTAACCCATGTGGTGTTGCACTAGGTGAAGACATCCTAGAAGCTTACGACCGTGCATTCAAAACAGACCCAACTTCTGCATTTGGCGGCATCATCGCTTTCAACCGTGAGCTAGACGCTGCAACAGCAACGGCTATCACTGAGCGTCAATTCGTTGAAGTTATCATTGCACCATCAGTTTCTGCTGAAGCAGTAGCAATCGTAGCGGCTAAGAAAAACCTTCGCCTACTTGAGTGTGGTGAGTGGACAACGAAGACAACTGGCTTTGACGTTAAACGCGTTAACGGTGGTTTGCTAGTTCAAGACCGCGACCAAGGCATGGTGTCTGAAGATGACCTTAAAGTGGTTTCTAAGCGCCAGCCAACAGCTGAAGAATTGAAAGATGCTCTATTCTGCTGGAAAGTAGCGAAATACGTTAAATCTAACGCTATCGTTTACTCGAAAGGCGACATGACAATTGGTGTTGGCGCTGGCCAAATGAGCCGCGTTTACTCTGCGAAAATCGCAGGCATCAAAGCTGCAGACGAAGGTCTAAAGGTTGAAGGTTGTGTAATGGCATCTGACGCGTTCTTCCCATTCCGTGACGGTATCGACGCGGCAGCAGAAGCTGGCATCAAGTGTGTTATCCAACCGGGTGGTTCTATGCGTGATGACGAAGTTATCGCAGCAGCAGACGAACACGGCATGGCGATGATCTTTACGGGCATGCGTCACTTCCGCCACTAATTTCCTCTTCGTATTTGGCACTGTGGCGTCGTTAGCTGCTTTCGCCCACCCCGGTCACATAGCAGACTATGCTCCCCGGGGATGGGCTCAATTGCTGCCTAGCCACATCACCAACTACTTTGAGCAAGACTTATAACTTTGTTTTTTTAAATATTTAGATATTTGAGATTAAGGATTTTACAATGCGAGTTTTAATCATCGGTGCTGGCGGTAGAGAACATGCTTTAGGCTGGAAAGCAGCACAAAACCCAAACGTTGAAACAGTATTCATCGCTCCAGGTAACGCAGGCACCGCACTTGAGCCTAAACTTGAGAACGTAAACATCGGCGTTGAAGACATCGCTGGGTTAGTCGCGTTTGCTCAAGAGAAAGAAATCGAACTGACCATCGTTGGCCCTGAAGCACCGTTAGTCATTGGTGTGGTTGACGCATTTCGAGAAGTAGGTCTACCTATCTTTGGTCCAACTCAAGCAGCAGCGCAACTTGAAGGTTCTAAAGCATTCACCAAAGACTTCCTAGCTCGTCATGACATCCCAACAGGTTCTTACGCTAACTTCACTGAAATTGAGCCAGCTCTCGCTTACGTTCGTGAGCAAGGCGCGCCAATTGTAGTTAAAGCTGACGGCCTTGCGGCTGGTAAAGGCGTTATCGTTGCGATGACACTGGAAGAAGCAGAAGACGCAATCAAAGACATGCTAGCAGGCAACGCATTTGGCGAAGCAGGCAGCCGTGTGGTTATCGAAGAGTTCCTTGAAGGCGAAGAGGCAAGCTTTATCGTAATGGTTGACGGCTCTAGCGTGCTTCCTATGGCCACCAGCCAAGATCACAAACGTGTTGGCGACAAAGACACTGGGCCGAACACGGGCGGCATGGGTGCTTACTCTCCTGCGCCGGTTGTAACTCCAGAAATCCACAACCGTATCCTTGAGGAAGTTATCTACCCAACGGTACGTGGTATGGACGCAGAAGGCGCACCTTACACAGGTTTCCTTTACGCTGGCCTAATGATCGATGCTGACGGCACACCTAAAGTTATCGAATACAACTGCCGCTTTGGCGACCCTGAAACGCAACCTATCATGATGCGTATGGAGTCAGACCTTGTTGAACTTTGCCTAATGGCTATCGACGAGAAGCTCGACGAAGCAGAATCGAAGTGGGATCCACGCGCTTCTATCGGTGTTGTTCTTGCGGCTGGCGGTTACCCTGCTGACTACGCAAAAGGTGACGTTATTTCACTACCAACAAGCGAAGTTGAAGGCCAAAAGGTTTTCCACGCGGGTACGACAAATAATGAAGCTGGCGACGTTGTGACAAACGGCGGTCGTGTACTTTGTGCAACAGCACTGGGCAATACGGTTTCTGAGGCTCAAGAGCGCGCTTACGCGTTGACGAAGCAAGTTAGCTGGAATGGTATGTTCCACCGCAATGATATTGGTTACCGTGCGATTGCGCGCGAGCAAGAGCAGTAATCAATCTGGTTACTCGCTTACTTTTCATAATAGTAAGCAAATGACAGTAAGCGAATAACAACAAAAGGCGCCTCAATAGGCGCCTTTTTTATTACTCAATCTTTCTAGGAATCCGCGTCTGTACAGACAAATCAGCACTTGGCCTACAGTAGGCCAAATACTCTCAATCCTTTGATTACTCGCTATTCTTTCAGCAACGATGGCCTCACGACACAATCATGACTGTCTTCAGCCAGCATCAGTAACTCTTCTACGCTCATCTTACCGAGTAAGTCACTGCCAAGAAACGCCGCATAGCTTTCCACTGATGCCAATCGGTCGATCACGAAGCTTGGTAAGGTCTGGTTAAATTCAATGCGATCAAATTCACCACCAGCGCACGTCTTAAAAGAGCTGCCATCCCAGTAACCCTGAACCAGTCTGAGCCCTTCGTCATTCTGCTTCATCGTAGTCTCTAGAACCGACTTAGCTTCTTTCTGGTAGTTTTCGAGTTGCTTAGCTTGGATAGGTAAGATTTTGCTATCAATACGATACTGTTGATACACAGCTTCGCCTGACTTATTGAAACGCACATGGACACGATAAGGAACCAGCTCATTCGAAGAGTTACGCTGCTCGCCTTCACGAATGAATTCTCGAAGCACGCCTTCTGACCAAGCATAATCAGTTTGGTACCAGCCGTAATCGCCGACAGTGACGTAGTCAGCTGAAGTATGAGGTTGTGTTAGCTTGTTTGTAACCCAGTAGAAACTTGTCGCGTCGCCCATGACTTGGCCGCCGGTATGAGTTTCAAATTGCTCTAGGTTTTTGCGAGGGCTTGTTGAAGAACAACCAATAAGAAATGTAGATAATAGTGAAACGAGAAGAAATGCTTTTTTCATAAAAACCTGTACCGAGGTGGAATACGACTACCTCGGTACAGTTTAGATTATTTCACTGAATCTTTCAGCGCTTTACCTGCAACAAATGCTGGAACATTTGCAGCAGCGATTTGGATCTCATCACCAGTTTTTGGGTTACGACCAGTGCGAGCTGCACGGTGGTTTACTTTAAAAGTACCAAAACCAATTAGCTGAACTTGATCGCCATCTTTAAGAGCATCTGTAACACCGCCAAGAGTCGCTTCTAGAGCAGCTTTAGCTTGTGCTTTAGAAAGGTCCGCTTTTTCAGCAATAAAGTCGATTAATTGAGTCTTGTTCATTTTAGGTTTCCCTTCTTTGTATTTTTAAATTCAATTCACTCTAAAACATAAATGCCCCATCTGGCAAAGGTTTGTCGTCGATCTTTAGCTCTAATGCCGTAGTTTTAGCCATAATATGAGTAATAACTCACAATTTGTTACTGATTTTATTAAGCAAGCCCTTGTTTAAAAGGGGCTGAGAGCAAAATTAATGATGACCTAGCCACTACTTTTTCACTATAATCCACGCTGAATCGCTGCTAAAGCGTACAATTTAATTTAAGGGCAAACATGCTGCTGCTATCTATTTACGTCTCCATTGCTATTGGAGTTTCTTTCATTTGTTCTGTTTTGGAAGCTGTACTTTTGAGTATTAGTCCGAGCTACATTGCTCAACTAAAACAAAATGGGCACCCTGCAGCAGAGTCTTTAGACAAACTGAAAACAGATATTGACCGCCCGCTTGCGTCAATTTTAACGCTCAACACCATCGCCCATACTATCGGTGCTGCGACAGCAGGTGCACAAGCGGCTGTCGTTTTTGGTAGCCAATGGTTAGGTGTCTTCTCTGCCGTGCTAACGCTAGGTATCTTGGTATTATCTGAGATTGTTCCAAAAACCATTGGTGCAACCTACTGGCGTCAACTTGCTCCTGCTTCGGCAAGCGTGCTTCGTTGGATGGTGTTCTTCCTAACACCGTTTGTATGGTTCTCAGAACAGATCACCAAACGTCTTGCTCGTGGCCACCAAGCACCAAAAATGCGTGATGAGTTATCTGCAATGGCGATTTTGGCAAAAGAGAGCGGTGAATTTGCAGAAGGCGAGTCAAAAATCCTGAGCAACCTACTGGGTATTCAAGATGTACCCGTGACTCAGGTAATGACGCCGCGCCCAGTGGTATTCCGTGTTGATGCGGAAATGAGTGTGAATACGTTCCTAGAACAACATAAAGACACGCCATTCTCACGTCCGCTGGTTTACAGCGAGCAGAGTGACAACATCATCGGTTTTGTTCACCGCTTAGAGCTGTTTAGATTGCAGCAAGCCGGTTGTGGTGAGAAAGCTTTGGGTGAAGTAATGCGCCCTATCCACGTGTTGCTGAACAACATGGGCTTGGCTAAGGCCTTTGACCAGATGATGGCAAACCGCCTGCAACTGTCTTTAGTTGTGGACGAATACGGCACTATTCAGGGCATCATCACCCTAGAAGACATCTTTGAGCACCTAGTGGGCGAAGAGATTGTCGACGAAGCGGATAAGACGACTGACATGCAAGAACTGGCGTTCCAACGCTGGGAGAAGTGGAAAGAGACACACGGTGTTATCGAAAACCGCGATGACGAGGACGAGGAAGAAACTCCAGCAGACAACGACTCTTCAGATGCAAAATCAACGAATGACGACGACGCATCAAAAGATAAGGCATCAAAAGACAAAGTGTAGAACGAAGACAAAAAAGACGCTTAATCTAAATTTGATACCGTCAGATACAACAAAGGCTCCCTAGGGAGCCTTTGTTTTTATTCGTACCTTGGTGCAATTGCGAATTATAGCGCAACACCAATGTTACTGACTGGGTCTTCACGCAGTTCGTGGCGTAGGTCTTTGATCAGCTCTAAGTCACGCTCAGTCGTTTCACGTAGAGGTCGGAAAATGGCCCACTGAACGTCCCACTCTTCACACACCGCTTCGTTTTCTTTCTGGTTTTCGTTCGTCACTTCTTCAGCGCCTTGAGCAAACTCAAGCTCAGCAACCGTCTTCACCGATTGTTGACTCACTTTAATTACCGCTTCCAACATATGTTCACGGTCAAGCAGACCATGAATTAGCGTTGCTAGGCCTTGGCATGCGTCCATTGCTGGGTAAACACCATAAAAATCAAAATCATCACCGCTAGGGAATAGCTCTTCAACCTTCTCAAGTTGACGCTCAAAGTTCACCTTTGCTGTTTTAACCGTCAGGATTTCCCAAATGCTATCCAAAACATCACGATAGATTCGAGCTTCCGCAAATTCTGTATTCTCACAAAACATGGCATAGTTAGGGTACATACGCTCACATAGACACGCCATAAAGGTAATTTGTTGCCAAGGTTCTAACTTTTCAAGACGAACCTGCAGTGGATTCTGAAGCATAGTCACTCAATAATTGCAGAAAAAGACAGCGAAAGTGTACTTGATAAACCCTGGGGGGAAAAGGTAAGCCGATGAACAATTTTACGAATAAGCTCTATATTCTTACTGAGCATGACGATACCTATACGCAACTGATTCTAAACCAGGATTTACCCGACCTAGAAATCACTCAAAACCCCAAATCAGCACAGATTGTCTTGGCGTCACCACCTCTAATCGCAGAGCGCCTCGGCGAGTTTAAAGAGCTAGACTGGGTACAGAGTACCTATGCCGGAATCAATAAAATCACTCAGCCAGATCTGCGTCAGGACTATACGCTAACCAACGTCAAAGGCATCTTTGGTCCGGCTATCGCAGAATACGTATTGGGTTACACAATCAGTCACTGTAGACACTTCCCTCATTACCACCAGCATCAACAACAACGAAACTGGCAGCCACAGCTTTATACTAGCCTAACTGACAAAACTATGGTGATTTTAGGAACAGGTTCAATCGGCAGTCATTTGGCAAAAACCGCGGCGGCTTTTGGTATTCATACCATAGGTGTCAACCGTACCGGCATCCCATCCAAACAAGAAACCTTTAAAGAGACTTTCCACATCAATGAGATAGAGGCTGCCCTTAAGCAGGCCGATATTGTGGTCAACACCTTGCCATCAACCGCTGAAACCTATCAGCTGTTGAACCAAACCACGTTAGGTTACTGCTCTAATGTGTTGCTGTTTAATGTCGGTCGAGGGGAAAGCATCGACAATAAAGCCTTGTTGCTCGCCATAAAAAACAGATGGGTAGAACACGCATTTTTAGATGTGTTTGAAAGTGAACCCCTCTCTCAGGAATATCCTTTCTGGAAACTACCGCAAGTCACCATCACTCCACACATCGCTGCACTCAGTGAGCCAAGACAAGTAGTCGAGATCTTCGCAGAGAATTACAAACAGTGGCGAGATGGCTTTACACTTAATCATGTCATCGATTTTGATAAAGGTTACTGATGTCCTCTTCGTTACTTAAAGAGATTCGACAATGCCGAGCTTGTGAACCTCACCTATCACACGGTGCCAACCCAGTGATTCAAGCACACCCAAATGCGCGTTTGCTGATCATAGGTCAAGCGCCGGGTATCAAGGTGCATGAGTCGTCGATCCCTTGGAATGACGCCAGTGGCGAACGATTAAGAGACTGGTTAGGGATAGACAGCGATACTTTTTACGACGAGCATAAAGTCGCGATTGTGCCTATGGGGTTTTGTTATCCGGGAAAAGGAAAGAGTGGCGATCTGCCACCACGCAAAGAATGCGCAGAGCTCTGGCACAAAAAAGTACTGCAGTCATTGCCCAACATTCAAATGACACTATTGATTGGTCAATATGCGCAAAACTATTATTTAAAGGAAAGAACCACCAAAACGCTGACAGAAACAGTCAAAAACTGGCAGGCTTGGGCGCCTGAATTTTTGCCATTACCTCACCCTTCGCCACGCAATAATATCTGGCTCAAGAAGAACCCTTGGTTTGAAAATGAAGTCATTCCTTATATCAGGAAACACATCTCAGAGCATTTGGCCTACCATGATCCAAATGCCTAATTAACTGCACACAATAAGATTAAACCGCTATCAAATGCCAATTTCAGGCAATAAAAAAGCGCTGTTGGTTTTCCAACAGCGCTTTCAATCATCTTACTCAGAATTACTTGTGGTAAGGCTTAGACAATTCGTGAACAGCGTCAACGAATACACCAGCGTTCTCTGGCGGTACATCCAAGTGGATACCGTGGCCTAGGTTAAATACATGACCTGTACCGCCGTCGCCGAAGCCTTCAAGGATGCTGCCCACTTCTTCGCGAATACGTTCAGGCTGAGCGTAAAGCATTGAAGGATCCATGTTACCTTGCAGAGCAACTTTGTCGCCGATGCGAGCTTTTGCATCTGCGATGTTGATTGTCCAGTCTAGACCAACCGCATCACAACCTGTTGCTGCGATAGACTCAAGCCACATGCCGCCGTTCTTAGTGAACAGAGTAACCGGTACTCGACGACCTTCGTTTTCACGGATTAGGCCATCAACGATTTTGTGCATGTATTGCAGTGAGAATAGGTTGTAGTCACGAGGGGTCAGTACACCACCCCATGTATCAAATACCATTACCGATTGAGCACCCGCTTTAATTTGCGCGTTCAGGTATTCGATAACACTGTCAGCTAGCTTGTCTAGAAGCAGGTGCAGCGTTTGTGGTTCTGCATACATCATCTTCTTGATCTTAGTGAATGCTTTAGAGCTTCCACCTTCAACCATGTATGTAGCTAGAGTCCATGGGCTACCAGAGAAACCAATCAGTGGCACTTCGCCTTTCAGGTCTTTACGGATCTGACGAACGGCATTCATTACGTATTGAAGCTCACCTTCTGGATCAGGTAGGCCAATCTTCTCTACGTCAGCTTTACACGTGATCGGACGCTCAAACTTAGGACCTTCACCTGTTTCAAAGTACAAACCTAAGCCCATTGCATCAGGGATAGTTAGGATGTCTGAGAACAAGATTGCCGCATCAAGCGGGAAACGACGTAAAGGTTGAAGTGTTACTTCTGATGCCAGTTCCGCGTTTTTGCACAAAGACATGAAATCGCCCGCTTCAGCGCGCGTTGCTTTGTACTCAGGAAGATAGCGGCCAGCTTGGCGCATCATCCATACCGGTGTGTAATCAACAGGCTGTTTTAAAAGTGCGCGTAAATAGCGATCGTTTTTTAATTCGGTCATTCCGTTAAATTCCAATTCAATCTTGTCTAGTTTTGATGGCAAGTATTCTAACACTGATTGAAGGGTAAAAGCTGTGTGCTTTGCAACCTAGATCAAGTTATTAACTTTTAAATCAATGCTTAATTTGCACCCAATTACGGGAGCATGTTAAAAATTTGTTCGCTAGCGAAAATTACAATTATAACATCTGAGTAGTCACTACTCAGCATCTCATAACGACATCTTACTTACCCCCTCCACTTGTGGAGGGTTTTTTTTAGCTTTTGACCACCCATAGGCCAAATACTATCACAGGCAAATTAGTGCTCTAGCATCTGCTCCGTCACACCATCTTTCATCACGTCATCAACGGTTTTCTCAATCAACTGTCTCGCAATGGTTCCAACAGGAGCAACATCAGGTAGGCTTGTTACGTCAAACCATTGAGCATCCGATAGCTCGCTGTAGTCAGGCTTAAGCGTACCACCAGCATAATCTGCGAGAAAGCCCATCATCATACTCGATGGAAACGCCCATGGCTGGCTGCCAAAATAACGAATATTATCGACATCGATACCCGTTTCTTCTTTGACTTCTCTTGCCACACACTGCTCTAAGGTCTCTCCGACCTCTAGGAAGCCCGCTATCACGGTATACATGCCTGTTTTATGTCTTGGGTGCTGCGCAAGCAATATCTTGTTGTCGTTTCGTACAGCGACAATGATGCACGGGAAGATACGAGGGTAATGAAGCGTGCGGCAATCTCCACACTGCATCGCCACCTGGTTATGGTTGAGATGATTTCGACCGCCACACTGAGGGCAAAAACGCATACTTTGAGTCATATGCCCATATTGGATGGCTTTGCTTGCAGTCAAGAAACTCGCTTCAGGCCAGTGCAGTAACTCTCTTAGGCTGACCATGCTAAGCTCATTCTCCACATCACAATCGTTGAGCCAATACACCTTGCGACCTTGATGCTGACCAATACAGATTGCATGCTCCACACTCAGCCCAAGCTCTTCAGCAGAGCCAAACGGAAACTGATCATTATTAACCCAAACATCACTACCAGAAACGACGCACCAATAAGCTTGCTCTGTCATTTTGTTATCACTTTTTTTTAACATCCCTATGCCTCATTGCTTGCAGTTCGTTCATTTTACTGGCAATCTAATTTCATACTAGAGTTGTAGCAGAGAATATTTCAAGCTATTACTTTTAGTAGCTACCAATAAAACGGACCCTGCTTAGGCAATTACTTGATCACAAGGTTGTGATCAGATCATGAGGACATGGTCATGCTAAATAAATTCAAACAAATACAAGAACAATGGGGTGGCTCTAATGAGGTCATCGATCATTGGCTCGAAACTCGACAGTCTCTAATCGTTGAGTATTGTAAGCTTGCCGCTCTACAGCCTTCATCGTCGAAAGCAACTGCAATCACCGAACTGCCTTCTCCAGAAGAGCTCCAAAAATTCAGCCAACATCTTGTTGATTACATCTCCGAAGGTCATTTCAAAATCTATGACATGGTGATGGACAAATGGCAGTCTACTGGCTTCAAAGCAACAGACGAAATCAACCAATCTTATGGTCATATCGTTCTTACCACCGACCCACTGCTCAACTTCACCGATAAATACGCTGCCATTGAAGCGACCGATACATTAGAAAGCTTTGATAGTGAGCTATCACTCGTTGGTGAGATTCTTGAGGTGAGGTTTGCGGTTGAAGACCAGCTGATACAACAAATTGCCGACAGCCTAGCGGTTCCACCAGGAGCGTAATGGCTTAACATCTTCTAAGCTTGCCTCTGTGCAAGCTTTTTGTTTTGTCTGTAGCGTTACCTAACACATTCAACTCTTCTACCAGAGCCTATTGGTTCGTCCCTGATCGGATGTTTTGCGATAACCAGACGTCACACTTGTCACCAGTTTCATCCTCACGACATTTCTGTAAACACCCAAAACTGCCTTAGAGAAAGTACTCTCAACTAAGTCCACCAAGCAATCAAGGAATCAAGGAATCAAGGAATCAAGCAAACCTATCAGATTCTGAAGAATAACCTCTCGTTAAACACCAATACGCCAGATACAAAAAAGGCACCCGAAGGTGCCTTTTTCTTATCTCTTAGAGACTACTCGTAGAGCTTACTCTTCTGAAGAGAAACCAGCGTTTAGAAGTGCTGCTAGATTGTCAGTAGCTTGTTCAGCTGAAGGACCTTCTTGCTCTTCTTCACGTTGCTTTTGACGCTCTTGGTGGTATGCGAAACCAGTACCAGCTGGGATCAGACGACCAACAATTACGTTCTCTTTCAGACCGCGAAGGTCATCACGCTTACCAGAAACCGCAGCTTCTGTTAGTACACGAGTCGTTTCTTGGAACGATGCAGCTGAGATGAATGACTCAGTTGCAAGAGATGCTTTAGTAATACCTAGTAGGTCACGTTCGAAACGTACTAGTTCTTTACCTTCAGCTTCTAGCTTACGGTTAGCAATCTTAACATTGTGGTACTCAACTTGTTCGCCAGGTAGGAACGGAGAGTCACCAGAATGAGTGATTGTACACTTACGTAGCATTTGACGAACGATAGTCTCGATGTGCTTATCGTTAATCTTTACGCCTTGTAAGCGGTAAACTTCTTGAACTTCGTTCGCGATGTACTGAGTTACTGCGTGGATACCACGTAGACGCAGGATATCGTGTGGAGTTTCAGGACCGTCGGCGATTACATCACCACGTTCAATCTTCTCACCTTCGAACACGTTCAATTGACGATGCTTAGGAATCATCTCTTCGTAAGCGTCACCGCCTTCACGAGTGATTACTAGACGACGCTTACCTTTCGTTTCTTTACCGAAAGACACAGTACCTGTGTGCTCAGCAAGGATCGCAGGCTCTTTAGGCTTACGAGCTTCGAATAGGTCAGCTACGCGTGGTAGACCACCGGTGATATCTTTGTTTCCGCTCGATTTTTGAGGGATACGAGATAATGTGTCACCGATGCCAACTTCAGCGCCATCTTCGATGTTTACAATCGCTTTGCCAGGTAGGAAGTAGTGAGCTGGCATATCAGTACCAGGGATCATTACGTCGTTACCTTGCTCATCAACAAGTTTGATAGCTGGACGCATATCTTTACCTGCTGCTGGGCGAGCTGCTGCGTCTGTAACTTCACTTGAAGAAAGACCCGTTAGATCGTCAGTTTGACGAGAAACTGTAATACCATCGATCATATCTACGAATTGGATACGACCTGCCACTTCAGTGATGATTGGCATGGTATGCGCTTCCCAGTTAGCTACAACTTCACCAGCAGTAACTGCTGCGTTGTCGCCTTTGGTTAGCATCGAACCGTAAGGAAGTTTGTGCTTCTCTTTAGTACGGCCGAATTCATCAATAATCGTCATCTCAGATGCACGAGAAGTGATAACCAGTTTCTTATCTTTGTTAACTACGAACTTAGCATTGTGAAGTTTCACAGTACCAGTTGTCTTAGCTTGGATGCTGTTCTCTGCTGCTGCAGTAGATGCCGCACCACCGATGTGGAACGTACGCATCGTTAGCTGTGTACCCGGTTCACCGATAGATTGTGCAGCGATAACACCAACTGCTTCACCTTGGTTCACTAGGTGACCACGTGCTAGGTCACGACCGTAACACTGTGCACAACAACCGAAGTCTGCATCACAGGTAACAACAGAGCGCACTTTCATGCTATCTACTGAGTTGTCTTCCATGATTTGACACCACTTCTCATCAATCAGAGTATTACGTGGAATCAGTACATCTTCAGTACCAGGCTTAAGAACGTCTTCAGCTACTACACGACCTAGAGCAAGCTCAGAAAGTGCAACTTTAACGTCACCACCTTCGATGTGAGGCATCATGTCGATACCTTCGTGCGTGCCACAGTCATGTTCGTGTACTACAACGTCTTGAGCAACGTCTACTAGACGACGAGTTAGGTAACCCGAGTTTGCTGTTTTCAGTGCTGTATCCGCAAGACCCTTACGAGCACCGTGCGTTGAGATAAAGTACTGAAGGACGTTTAGACCTTCTTTAAAGTTCGCTGTGATCGGCGTTTCGATGATTGAACCATCTGGACGCGCCATCAGACCACGCATACCTGCTAGCTGACGAATCTGAGCTGCAGAACCACGTGCGCCCGAGTCGGCCATCATGTAGATGCTGTTAAACGATTCTTGCTGTTCTTCTTCGCCGTCACGGTTGATAACTGTTTCAGAAGATAGGTTATCCATCATTGCTTTCGCAACGCGGTCATTCGTAGATGCCCAGATATCGATAACTTTGTTGTAACGCTCACCCGCAGTAACAAGACCAGATTGGAATTGCTCTTGGATTTCGCGAACTTCTTCTTCAGCAGATTCAATTTCATCGTATTTCGCTTGAGGTACAACCATATCGTCGATACCTACAGAAACACCAGAAAGTGCAGCGTATGCAAAACCTGCGTACATGATTTGGTCAGCAAATACTACTGTATCTTTTAGACCAAGCTTACGGTAACACTCGTTAAGAAGAGTAGAGATCTGCTTCTTACCTAACTTTTGGTTAACGATGCTGTACGGTAGGCCAGCTGGAACGATTTGCCATAGCATTGCACGGCCGACAGTTGTATCAACCATCTTCGTTTCAGTAGTGCTGTTACCATCTTCGTCTACTACAGTTTCGGTGATACGTACTTTAACGCGAGCGTGTAGCTCAGCAGTCTTAGTACGGTATGCCTTTTCAGCCTCAGCAGGGCCAGCAAGGTACATGCCTTCGCCTTTCACGTTGATCTTGTCACGTGTCATGTAGTAAAGACCCAATACAACGTCCTGAGAAGGTACGATGATCGGATCACCTGACGCTGGCGACAGAATGTTATTCGTCGACATCATCAGTGTACGTGCTTCAAGCTGTGCTTCTAGAGTTAGAGGCACGTGTACCGCCATTTGGTCACCATCGAAGTCGGCGTTGTATGCCGCACACACTAGTGGGTGAAGCTGAATCGCTTTACCTTCGATTAGTACTGGTTCAAACGCTTGGATACCTAGACGGTGAAGTGTAGGTGCACGGTTAAGCAGTACTGGGTGTTCGCGGATTACTTCGTCTAGGATATCCCAAACGATAGCTTCTTCGCGCTCTACCATCTTCTTAGCAGCTTTGATTGTCGTAGCCATGCCACGAGTTTCTAGCTTGCTGTAGATGAACGGCTTAAATAGCTCAAGTGCCATCTTCTTAGGAAGACCACACTGATGTAGACGAAGGTATGGACCTACTGTGATTACAGAACGGCCAGAGTAGTCTACACGTTTACCTAGAAGGTTCTGACGGAAACGACCTTGTTTACCCTTGATCATATCAGCAAGAGATTTCAGAGGACGCTTGTTAGAACCAGTGATAGCACGACCACGACGACCGTTATCTAGAAGTGCATCAACAGACTCTTGCAGCATACGCTTTTCGTTACGTACGATGATGTCCGGAGCAGCTAGCTCTAGAAGACGCTTCAAACGGTTGTTACGGTTGATCACACGACGGTAAAGGTCGTTCAGATCTGAAGTCGCAAAACGACCGCCATCTAGTGGTACTAGAGGACGTAGATCTGGCGGCAGAACCGGAAGTACAGTCAGAATCATCCATTGCGGATCGTTACCCGATGCAATGAACGCTTCAACTAGCTTCAGGCGCTTAGTAACTTTTTTACGCTTAGTTTCTGAGTTAGTCGTTTCTAACTCTTCGCGCATTTCTTCTACTTCTTGATGAAGGTCCATTGTTGCAAGCAGATCTTTGATCGCTTCAGCACCCATCTTAGCAGTGAATTCGTCACCCCACTCTTCTAGACGATCCAGATACTCTTCTTCAGTAAGCATCTGAGATTTTTCTAGATCAGTCATACCTGGTTCAGTTACTACGTACATCTCGAAGTAAAGAACACGTTCGATATCACGTAGAGGGATATCCATTAGTAGACCGATACGAGACGGCAGTGATTTTAGGAACCAGATGTGAGCAACTGGTGAAGCTAGCTCGATGTGGCCCATGCGGTCACGACGAACTTTAGTTTGTGTAACTTCAACGCCACACTTCTCACAGATAACACCACGGTGCTTCAGGCGCTTGTATTTGCCACAAAGACATTCGTAGTCTTTAACTGGACCAAAAATACGTGCACAGAACAGACCATCACGTTCAGGTTTGAACGTACGATAGTTAATTGTTTCCGGCTTTTTAACTTCACCAAAAGACCATGAACGGATCATGTCTGGTGAAGATAGACCGATTTTGATTGCATCAAATTCTTCGGTCTTATGCTGTGCTTTTAGAAAGTTTAATAAGTCTTTCACATTCAGCTCCTGTAAGGAGTTAAAGGAGCTCACTGCTGTAGCAAGCTCCCTTTTACCAAATAATCCTATCTTCTTTTAAAAAGAGGAGGGATTACTCTTCGTCTTCTAGCTCGATGTTGATACCTAGCGAGCGAATCTCTTTCAACAGTACGTTGAACGACTCAGGCATACCAGGTTCCATGCTATGGTTACCGTCTACGATGTTCTTATACATCTTAGTACGGCCGTTAACGTCATCTGACTTAACTGTTAGCATTTCTTGTAGAGTATATGCAGCACCGTATGCTTCTAGTGCCCATACTTCCATCTCACCGAAACGCTGACCACCGAACTGAGCTTTACCACCAAGTGGTTGCTGAGTTACTAGGCTGTAAGAACCAGTTGAACGAGCATGCATCTTGTCATCAACCAAGTGGTTCAGTTTCAGCATGTACATGTAACCAACAGTTACAGGACGCTCAAACGAATCACCAGTACGACCATCAAACAGTTTAAGCTGACCAGATTCTGGCAGATCACCCAGTTTAAGTAGTTCTTTGATTAGAGACTCAGAAGCACCGTCGAACACAGGAGTAGCAATCGGTAGACCGCCACGTAGGTTCTTGATCAGTGTACGAACTTGATCATCAGACAGTTCAGCAATATCAACTTTCTGACGAGTATCACCAAGATCGTAAACCTTCTGTAGGAACTCACGGAACTTATGCAGTTCTTGTTGTTCCTTAACCATTTGGTTGATCTTGTCACCGATACCTTTCGCAGCCAAACCTAAGTGAACTTCTAGGATCTGACCGATGTTCATACGCGATGGTACACCCAGCGGGTTAAGTACGATGTCTACAGGCTGACCTTTCTCATCGTATGGCATGTCTTCAACAGGGTTAATCTTAGAGATTACACCTTTGTTACCGTGACGACCGGCCATCTTATCACCAGGCTGGATACGACGTTTAACCGCTAGGTAAACTTTAACAATCTTAAGAACGCCAGGCGCTAGATCATCACCTTGAGTGATTTTACGACGCTTAGTTTCAAACTTCTTATCGAAGTCTGCTTTTAGCTCATCCCACTGCTCAGCAAGTTGCTCAAGCTGTGTTTGTAGCGCATCGTCTTCTAGAACTTGCTCTAGCCATTGCTTACGACCGATAGTATCAAGCTTAGCTTCAGAGTAACCACCAGACAGAAGTACAGCTTTAACACGGTTAAGAAGGCCACCCTCAAGAATTTGGAACTCTTCAGTTAGGTCTTTCTTCGCTTCTTTAAGCTGCATCTGTTCGATTTCAAGTGCACGCTTGTCTTTCTCTACGCCATCGCGAGTGAAGACTTGTACATCGATGATAGTACCCGAAACAGAGTTTGGTACACGTAGAGAAGTATCTTTAACATCAGACGCTTTCTCACCGAAGATAGCACGTAGTAGCTTCTCTTCAGGAGTCAGTTGAGTTTCACCTTTAGGGGTTACTTTACCAACTAGGATGTCGCCACCCTTAACTTCAGCACCAATGTAAACGATACCTGACTCGTCTAGTTTAGACAGAGCAGACTCACCTACGTTTGGAATATCAGCTGTGATCTCTTCAGAACCCAGCTTAGTATCACGAGCCACACAAGATAGTTCTTGAATGTGGATTGTCGTGAAACGGTCTTCTTGAACTACGCGCTCAGATACTAAGATCGAGTCTTCGAAGTTGTAACCGTTCCAAGGCATGAATGCGATACGCATGTTTTGGCCAAGAGCTAGTTCACCAAGGTCTGTTGAAGGACCATCAGCAAGAACATCGCCGCGTGCAACTGGTTCACCAGGAAGTACAGTTGGACGTTGGTTAATACATGTGTTTTGGTTCGAACGCGTGTACTTAGTTAGGTTGTAGATATCGATACCAGCTTCGCCAGGTACCAATTCATCTTCGTTAACCTTAACTACGATACGAGAAGCGTCTACAGACTGAACTTGACCACCACGTTTAGCAACCGCTGTAACACCAGAGTCAACTGCGATGTTACGTTCGATACCTGTACCTACTAGAGGCTTATCAGCCTTAAGTGTTGGTACAGCTTGACGTTGCATGTTGGCACCCATCAATGCACGGTTCGCATCATCGTGTTCTAGGAACGGGATAAGCGAAGCAGCGATAGATACTACTTGGTTTGTCGCAACGTCCATGTAGTCAACGTGATCGCGTGGGTGAAGACCAGATTCACCTTTTTGACGAGCTGTGATTAGCTCATCTGCAAACGTACCTTCTTCAGTAAGAATGGTGTTTGCTTGCGCGATTACGAATTGACCTTCCTGGATTGCAGACAGGTAATCAACTTCTTCTGTTACTACACCATCTACTACACGACGGTAAGGAGTTTCTAGGAAACCGTAATCGTTACAACGTGCAAACGCAGATAGCGAGTTAATTAGACCGATGTTTGGACCTTCAGGCGTTTCGATCGGACATAGACGACCGTAGTGAGTTACGTGAACGTCACGTACTTCGAAGCCTGCGCGCTCACGAGTAAGACCACCAGGACCTAAAGCAGAGATACGACGTTTGTGCGTAACTTCTGACAATGGGTTGTTTTGGTCCATGAACTGTGAAAGCTGTGAAGAGCCAAAGAATTCTTTAACTGCAGCAGAGATCGGCTTAGCGTTGATAAGATCTTGAGGCATGATTGCATCAAGGTCACCAAGGCTTAGGCGCTCTTTAACGGCACGTTCTACACGAACTAGACCAACACGGAATTGGTTTTCTGCCATTTCACCTACAGAACGGATACGACGGTTGCCAAGGTGGTCGATATCGTCCACTTCACCAATACCGTTACGGATACCAATCAGTTTTTTCATCACTTCGATGATGTCTGATTCATCCAGAGTACCGCGCTCTTCTTCTTCTTCACGCTCGATAGAGCTGTTGAACTTCATACGGCCTACAGTTGATAGGTCGTAACGTTCTTCAGAGAAGAATAGGCTTTCGAATAGAGACTCTGCAGCTTCTTTCGTTGGTGGCTCGCCAGGACGCATCATGCGGTAGATTTCTACCAATGCAGAGATGCGATCTACTGTGCTATCTGCACGTAGAGTGTCTGACATGAATGGACCGTGATCTAGGTCATTCGTGAACAGAGTTTGTAGAGCCTTGTGACCTGCTTGAGACAGGTTAGCAAGTGCTTCTAGGCTAATCTCTTGGTTCGCGCCAACGATGATCTCGCCAGTTGCTTCATTGATGTAATCTTTAGATGCAACTTTACCAACGATGTACTCTACTGGTACTTCGATGTGCTCAACGCCATCTTTTTCAAGTTGACGGATATGACGAGCAGTAACACGACGACCAGTCTCAACGTAAGTTTTGCCGTTTGCTTCGATGTCGAATGACGCAGTTTCACCACGTAGACGATCAGGAACCAACTCCATAAGAAGAGTTTGGTCTTTAACTTCGAAGTTCACTTTGTCGAAGAACAGATCTAGGATCTCTTCAGTCGACTTACCAAGTGCACGAAGAATAATCGATGCTGGTAGCTTACGACGACGGTCGATACGTACGAATAAGTTATCCTTAGGATCGAACTCAAAGTCTAACCATGAGCCACGGTAAGGAATTACACGTGCGTTATAAAGAACTTTACCTGATGAGTGGGTCTTACCCTTATCACTGTCGAAGAACACGCCTGGGCTTCGGTGCAGCTGGGATACGATAACCCTCTCGGTACCATTAATTACGAAAGTACCATTGTCTGTCATAAGCGGAATTTCGCCCATGTAGACTTCTTGTTCTTTAATGTCTTTTACAGTACCTGCTGGTGCATCTCGATCAAAGATAACTAGACGTAGTTTTACGCGTAGTGGCTTTGAGTAAGTAACACCGCGGATTTGACATTCTTTAACGTCAAAAACTGGCTCACCAAGACGGTAGCTAACGTATTGCAGCTCAGAATTGCCGTTGTAGCTCTGAATTGGAAATACAGAACGGAAAGCAGCTTCAAGACCGTATTGACCTTCTGGATCCTGTTCGATGAATTTGTCGAAAGAATCAAGCTGGATCGATAACAGGTATGGAATGTCCAAAACTTGTGGACGAGTACCAAAATCCTTACGGATGCGCTTTTTCTCGGTATAAGAGTAAACCATGGGGTTCCTCAGCTCGCTGATAAGTGACCCAAACCACCCAAAACACTCTTCAAGAGGGGGCGGTGACAAACAGCTGTTTACTGTAGTGAACAATCATTTCGAAAAAATGACTGTTTTTTTGCTCGGATTATGACGGTTAAACAGCGGAAAATTCGTCATAGCCCTACAGCGCAAAAAGGCCGGTGGTTAATAAACCACCAGCCATTAGCCTTGCGGCTAAGAAATTAAGTAATAATTACTTGATTTCAACAGAAGCGCCAGCTTCTTCTAGCTGTGCTTTAAGAGCTTCAGCTTCAGCTTTGTCAACGCCTTCTTTAAGCGCTGCAGGAGCTGAGTCTACAAGACCTTTAGCTTCTTTAAGACCTAGGCCAGTTGCGCCACGTACAGCTTTGATAACTTGTACTTTGTTAGCGCCAGCAGCAGTTAGGATAACGTCGAATTCAGTTTGCTCAGCAGCAGCGTCGCCGCCAGCTGCGCCGCCAGCTACAACAGCAGCAGCTGCAGTAACGCCGAATTTCTCTTCCATAGCTTCGATAAGCTCAACAACTTGCATTACAGACATTTCTGCAACTGCGTCTAGGATTTGCTCGTTAGTAATAGACATAACAATTCTCTTTTAAGTCAACAATAAGTTTAAATAGCAACCAGTGAAAAGCAAGGCTTATGCCGCAGCTTCTTCTTTTTGGTCGCGAACAGCAGCGATAGTACGAACCAGCTTGCCAGCAGAAGCTTCTTTCATGCACATCATTAGGCGTGCGATAGCTTCGTCGTAAGTTGGTAGTGTCGCTAGTACTTCAGCATCAGTAACTGCGCCTTCAAATGCAGCAGCTTTGATCTCGAAATCTTTATTCTCTTTAGCGAAGTCTTTGAAAAGACGCGCTGCAGCACCTGGGTGCTCATTAGAGAATGCGATCAGAGTTGGACCAGTGAAAGTGTCTACTAGACACTCGTAGTCTGTACCCTGAACCGCACGGCGTGCTAGTGTGTTACGAACAACTTTCATGTAAACACCCGCTTCGCGAGCTTGTTTACGTAGAGAAGTCATTGCGCCAACTTCAACGCCACGAGAATCAGCTACAACTGCAGAAAGTGCACCACTGGCAGCTTCGTTGACTTCAGCAACAATTGCTTTTTTGTCTTGAAGATTTAAAGCCATTTGGATTAACCTCTGGTTGTGATTACAGCACTCAATACAAAATGTAATGAGCGTTTACGATGTTATTTAAAAATGAATAAATTCATTTCAAACCACAACATCGCCTACGTAGGTTTTATTAAGCTATCAATAATCTAATGAAAATCGACAGCGCCTACGGTCTTGGGATAGATGATTTCAAATTGCTTTAAAACCACCCAACCACAAATATTAGGCGCAGAAGTATACACTAAATCTGCGCCTAAGCAAATTAGTTTGCTTGAGTGTCAAGACTAGCTTGATCAACAGCAACACCAGCACCCATCGTAGTAGAGATGCTTACTTTCTTCAGGTAAGAACCCTTAGCTGAAGAAGGCTTAGCTTTCTTAAGAGCAACTAGAAGAGCTTCTAGGTTCTCTTGAAGCTGGCTAGCTTCGAAAGATGCTTTACCGATAGTAGTGTGGATGATGCCGTTCTTGTCGTTACGGTAACGAACCTGACCAGCTTTAGCGTTCTTAACCGCTTCAGCAACGTTAGGAGTTACAGTACCAACTTTAGGGTTTGGCATAAGGCCGCGTGGACCTAGGATTGTACCTAGTTGACCAACAACACGCATTGCATCTGGAGAAGCAACAACTACGTCGAAGTTCATTTCGCCTTTTTTCACTTGCTCAGCAAGATCTTCCATACCAACGATATCTGCGCCAGCAGCTTTAGCAGCTTCTGCGTTTGCACCTTGAGTGAAAACAGCAACGCGGATGTCACGGCCAGTACCGTGAGGTAGCACTGTTGCGCCACGAACGTTTTGGTCAGATTTACGAGCATCGATGCCTAGGTTAACAGCAACATCTACAGATTCAACGAATTTAGCAGTCGCTAGTTCTTTAAGAAGAGCAACAGCTTCGCTGATTTCGTATTCTTTAGTTGAGTCAACTTTGTCGCGGATTACGCGCATACGCTTAGTAAGTTTAGCCATGATCTTATCCCTCTACCACTAGGCCCATTGAACGAGCAGTACCAGCAATAGAACGTTTCATTGCTTCGATGTCAGCACCAGTCATATCAGCAGCTTTAGTTTCTGCGATTTCCTGAACTTGAGCGTCAGTAACAGTACCAACTTTCTCAGTGTTTGGACGACCTGAACCAGACTTAACGCCAGCAGCTTTCTTAAGAAGAACAGCAGCAGGTGGAGTCTTAGTTACGAACGTGAAAGAACGGTCGTTGTAAACAGTAATAACTACTGGAGTAGGTAGACCTTTCTCAACAGATTCTGTTTTTGCGTTGAACGCTTTACAGAATTCCATGATGTTCACGCCGTGTTGACCTAGAGCAGGACCAACCGGTGGACTTGGGTTTGCCATACCAGCTGCAACTTGCAGTTTGATATAAGCTTCAACTTTCTTAGCCATGATATTTCCTAATATTTTGGGTACATGCGCTAGCCGCAAGGCGAGCTCCCCATAAATTCAATTAACTCTTTTTTACTTCCACAGAAGCAAAAAGGCGCGAAATTATAATCATAATTCGCGCCTTTAACAACCCTAAAAAGGTGATTTTTTATACTCTTTTATTTTGAACAACTTACGAAGTATTTATCCACAGCTTGTTCAAAGCTTAGAGTTTTAGTCCAGTTTTTCAACCTGACCAAATTCAAGCTCAACCGGTGTTGCACGACCAAAGATCGATACAGATACCTTAATGCGGCTTTTCTCGTAATCTACTTCTTCAACAGTACCGTTGAAGTCAGCAAATGGACCATCGTTCACACGAACCACTTCACCCGCTTCGAACATTGTCTTAGGACGTGGAGACTCGCTCGCTTTCTCTAGACGGTTCAAGATAGCATCAGCTTCTTTATCAGTGATTGGTGCAGGACGATCAGAGGTACCACCAATGAAGCCCATAACACGCGGAATGCTGCGTACTAAGTGCCATGATTCATCATTCATGATCATTTGAACTAATACGTAGCCAGGGAAGAATTTACGTTCACTTTTACGGCGTTGGCCTGCACGCATTTCCACTACTTCTTCAGTAGGTACTAGCACATCGCCAAATAGTTCTTCCATGTTGTGCATTTTAATATGCTCGCGTAGCGACTGTGCAACACGACCTTCAAAGCCAGAAAAGGCTTGAACTACATACCAACGTTTTTTTGGAGCTTCACTCATGAATCAGAACCCTCTACACCCCAGTTGCTAGAGAAACTAGACGGACCATAATGCCGTCAATTCCCCAAAGCACTAGAGACATAACAATACATACAGCTAAAACGATCAATGTAGTTTGCATAGTTTCTTGGCGAGTAGGCCAAACAACTTTACGAATCTCCATACGAGATTCTTTTGCAAAATCGATCGCAGCTTTACCTTTAGTTGTTGTTGCTGCAACGCCTAGTGCGGCAGCAATCAGCACAACTACACCTGCAGCGCGAATTACAACAGACAATTCACCATACAGGTAATTACCCACAACAGCAGCAGCCAACAGAACAAAAGCGACAATCCACTTCATTGTATCTGCTGCACCTGAGCTATCAGGAGTTTCAGCGTTTGCTTTCATAAAACCAACCTGTGATAAGTCTTAAATATAGACGACAATAACCCCGCTGTTGCAGGGCACATTCCTTTGCGTTGCAAAACAACACATCTAACAGTCATTTTAGTCAAAAAGACCGTTTAATTCTTTGCTAAGAGCAAAAATCGATGTCAAAACATCCAACTCTTTTTTTAGCGCAGAAAAAGGGCATCAAATGATGCCCTTTTTACTAGTGGTTCGTCAAATCTTATGCAAAGATTTTAGCTACAACACCAGCACCAACTGTACGGCCACCTTCGCGGATTGCGA